>CAYSPN010000166.1:0-5115 GCA_964432895.1 uncultured Candidatus Kuenenia sp. | reverse complement strand
CAAACTCGGTCACGTCGCGGCGGCCCATCGCGCCCTCGTAGAGACCGATGTAGAGGGGATGCGTCTCGCTGACGACGCTCTTGGCGAGCATGGTGGCGGCGACCGGGATGCCCGACACCTCGGCCAGCGCGAGGGCATCGGCCTGCAGGCCGAACCGGTGCAGTTCGATGCCGGCGATGAGGACGGGTTTCTTGGCTACCGCAATCCGTGCCATCGCCTCCTTGACAGCCTCAGCGAGCGCGTCGGGATCGCTCCGTGGCTCGGCGTGGGCATAAGGCCGGATCTGGTCGGGCACGACGCCCACGATGTCGCGGGGCAGTTCCAGGTAGACCGGCCGCTTTTGGTGGTGGGCCGTGTCGAGGAGGAAGTCGATGTCGCGGAAGGCGGTGGCCGGATCGATGATCTCGCGGCTGGCGGCGCAGATCTTCTCGAACACATCGAGTTGCGTCCGCCATTCCCGCACCCGATGGTGCAGCAGCGGGTCGTTGACCCGTTCGCCGAGGCCGGGCGCGCCGGAGATCAGCACCACCGGGCTCTTCTCGGCGTAGGCTCCTGCGATCGAGTTGGCGAGGCTCAAGGCCCCCACGCCATAGGTCACGCAGACGGCCCCCATGCCGTTGACCCGCGCATAGGCGTCGGCAGCGAAGCCCGCGCAGTCTTCACGGGTGCAGTTGACAAGGTCGAGTGGGCTGTGCTCGAGCATGCTGTAGAAGGAGAGCACGTAGTCGCCGGGGAGGCCGAAGACGTGGCGGATGCCATAGTCGGAAAGCCGACGGATCAGGTATTGCCCGATGGAGAGGCTGGTCACGCTCTCCGACCGAACCACCGCCGGCCGCGGATGGGAGATCGCCACGAGGCCGTTGTCGAGGCTCGCGCCGAGCACGATCGCCATGGATCACCTCCGCTGTTCGCGTGTTCCATCCTGTGGCCGGGCCAGCCGCCTTCTGCGGGCGGCCAGCATCGCCAGCCAGAACCCCAGAAACGCCGCGACGCAGGTGAGCACGACGAGCGGTCGCCGCGCATCATGATTGAGCATCCACGCACCGACGGCGTGAAACAGCCCCCAGACGACGAGTGCCGCCATGATCCAGGCGAGGATCCGCTCGGCACCCGGCGGTGATGGCGATGCAGTTGGCAATTCAGGAGTGGACATATCTTCAAAGGATACGCCCGCGGGCCGTTTCGCCACCACCAGCCCTGAAAAAACAAAGGCCCCCGGAACGGTCCAGATCCCAGGGGGGCGGGGAAGCTGAACCGTTTCCGGGAGCGATTGGACGGAGACTTCGCGGATTCTTGGAATCAGACTCGAAGAGACGGCTGGCATCCGTGCCGCCGCCTGACTTCGAGCGGGGCGTGTTGAGTGCCCCTCGCGCCTTCAGGCTCGGGGACAGTAGGGAAGCGTTTTTGAGGGGTCAAGGGCGTTTCACGCATTTGCATCCCGGGCGTTTTTGCCGTTTTTTTGCCGGCCAGGAGCCTGGAACGCGAACTGCGGCCCCCTTCCCCACCGCGAGCGGATATGCTCGCATCTGCCCCGGACCCCTGGAGACCATCACTCATGGCCGATGCCATCATGCCCGCCGCCGTAGCCGCGCCGATCGTGGGAGCAGGTGCCCCGCCTACCCCCGAGGCCTGGAAAGCCGCTTTCGACGCGGCGCTCCCCTACCACGACTTCCTGGCCCGCCACGCCACCCCGGATCAACGCGGCCGCTGGGATGCCTTTCATGCGCGTGTGGCCCTCGCGCCGCACCAGACCAAGATGCTGGGGGGCTTCACCCGACGGATGCCTGTGCTCGTGCTCGCTGGTGCGTGGTGCGGCGACTGCGTCAACCAATGCCCGATCTTCGCCCACTTCGCGGCCGCTTCCCCGTCCATCGACCTGCGGTTCCTCGACCGCGATGCCCGCCCCGACATCGCGGCCCACCTGAAGGTCTGCGGCGGACAACGGGTGCCGGTGGCAGCGTTCTTCAGCGAGGACTTTTCGCCCGTGCTCTTGTACGGCGACAGGACGCTCTCCGCCTACCGGGCCGCGGCCTCGGCCCAGCTGGGCGACAGCTGTGCCAGCGGTGCAACTCCCCCGCCTGCTGATCAGATCGCCGCGGTCACGTCGGACTGGCTCGAACAGTTCGAGCGTGTGCACCTCATCCTGCGGCTCTCAGCCCGCCTGCGACAACTCCATGGGGACTAAAGTCGATGACCAGTCGTGAGCGTTGGACGGTCTATCCGCTGTTGTTTCTCGCGCTCGGGCTGGCGGTGCGGGCGATCGCCGTGCCCCAGGGCGAGTTTGATGCAGCCCGAGTCGGCTCCCTCGAATCCACCCGCTTGGTCTGCAAGGAGATCGTGATCGAAAACGACGACGGCACGGTCCTCGTGCACATGGGCCGCGTCGTAAAGGGCGGCGGCGGCCGGATCGAGATCAAGGACAAGGATGGCATCGACACGATCGCGGTGGGCACGCGGCCGGATGACCGCGACGGCGTCGTAGAGTTCTTCGACGCGAAGGGGGAGCCGACAGGCCAGGTATCCGCAGTGAGTCAGTAAGAAGAAAATTTTCCCATGCCGCAGGAAGAAGTGCTGGGGCCCGCCCATCCCGCCATCCCGCTGCGACTCGCAATGCCATGAACCGCCAGTATCAGTACCTGCTGCTCGGTCTGCTGGCCGTCGGTGTCGTTGTCAGTATCCCGGTCGGATATGTCCTCTGGCAGCATCGGGTGGCACGGAACGCAGCGACCATTCTCGGCGCCGCCAGGCAGTATCGCGACGCCGGTGACACCGACAAGGCCATCGACACCTATGCGCAGTACCTCGCGTATGCCGGCAATCGCGTGAACGACCTCGAGTCGTTGGCCGAATACGCGAGGCTGTTGGGAACAAGGGCATCTCTTCCCGACGCCTCCCCGCGGCGAATCTCCGAAACCCTGCCGCGGCTCGAAGCCGCGCTGCGAAAGCTTCCCCATGACCAGGCCCTCCGGATGCGGATCGCGGATCTGCTGGTTCGTATCCGTCGATTCGCAGACGCCCGCGAGCACCTCAAGATCCTGCAGCAGTCCTTGGCCGCCGTCAGTGATCCAAGCAGTGGTCCGACTGATCGGCCGGCTGTGACGCCCCCCCAGACAGGACTCCCCACCGTAGATCGATACGACGTCGATCTCCTACTGGCGAAGACCTGGATCGGTACCGGCCAGTACGACGAGGCCGCGACCATGGCCGCCGACATCATCGGCTTCCACCTGAAGTCGAATACCTTCGCCGGAGTGTCTCCCACCGGGGGAAACACCGGCCCGAACACGGCGGAGACGCCTTTCAAGCCGACCACGGAGGCCTATCGACTGCTGGAAGGACTGCTGAGAGATCGGCTTCGCCAGCCTGGGGCGGCCGATCTGGTGGCTGAGCGGAGCGTCGTGGCGAATCCGACCGATGCGGCGGCCTGGTTCACCTATGCAGAGCGCAAGTGGGCTGCGAAGGCCCTGCCCGTCGCTCGGGAAGCGTTTGTCCGGGTGACGACGTTTTCCCAGGAGGATGATCCCGAAGCGGCGCTGGCCGCCATCAGGATCGCACAGGCGGATGCCAAGCCCGCGGAGATCGCGGCGGCGGTTACGCGGGCCAGGGAAGAGTTTCCTGACGATGTACGCATCCTTCAGGAGGCAGTCCGCGTCGCCGACAACAGAGCCGACTTCGGGCAGGCAATAAACCTCATCAACGAGTGCATCGAGCGTCGCCCGCTGCGGCCCTTCCTGTTGCCGCTTCTGGCCAGCGTGCCCATCGACCTGAAACGTGTCGATGAGGCGCAGGCTGCGATCGATGCGCTGCGGGCGCTCGACGGACCGCCTCATCCCCGAACGGAAATGGCCGATCTGCTCGAAGCCCGACTGTTGTTTGCCAAACGCGAGTGGTTCTTCGCGAAGAGGAAGTTCGAAGCAGTCCGGCCACTGTTGATAGGCATGGAGCCGGTGAAGAAGAGAATTGACATGGCTATCGCGGAATGCCAGGGAAAACTCGGCGACTACGACGAGCAGCGGGCCTCGTTCGAGCGGCTGATCGACGATCCCGCCCATGGCCTGCAGGCACGCATCGGAGTGGCATCGGCGTGGATCTCGTTGGAACAGCCAGCGAAGGCGATGGTCGCGATCCGGGCATTGGACAGGGCAGTCGAGGCACTGCCGCAGGAGCGGCGGCAGACATTGCTGCGGACCTCGGAACCGCTCCTGCGACTGCAGGTCGCCGCGGCGGCCGGCGCGCCGTCTGGCCAGCAGGACTGGCGTCGTGTGGATGGCATGATCGCGCTGAGGGTGAGTGATCCCACATTCGGCCCCGCACTGCTGGCGATGCAGCAATCGTATGTGCTGGCGGAGCAGAGCCGCACGGAAGAAGCCATTGAGGTTCTCCAACAGGCAGCCGCCAAGTCTCCGGAAAGCGTGCCGTTGCGGGTGGCATTGGTGTCACTCGTGCTTCAGCACGACGGCACGGAGGCGGCGAGGGAGGTGCTGGAAAAAACACCGCCCAACGTCCGTGGCAGCCACGATTTCATGCTCGCCGAGGCGGAGGTGATTGCCCGAGTGGACGCGAAAGACACCTCCGGTCGCTGGTCGTCGTTCGCCGACCGGGCCCTTGGTATTGCCGACCCGATCAACTCCGCCCGGGTACTCTCGGCGTTGGCGGGCATCGCGCAGGCGAATGGGAACGTGGACGAGGCCCAGCGGCTGTGGAAGCTGGCTGTCGAGAGGCATCCGCGCGATCTGCCGGCGTTGATGCAGCTGATTCACGTATCACTCCAGAAAAATGATCCGGACGAGGCCAGACTCGCGGCCGATGCCATCGGCGCGCTTACCGGACTCGACACTTCACACCATCGCTATGCCGATGCCGTGACAAAGGTGACGAGCGTCCGGGCCGCTCGGGCCACACCCGGCAGCCGCAAACCGACACGCGGTGGTTCTCCGGAGGATAAGCAAGGACTTCGGGACGCCCGCCTGCTGTTGATCGAGGTGGAGACTCAGCGGCCTGAATGGCAAGCCATCCAAAGGCTCCATGCAGACATCGACCTGCTCGAAGGCAACAAGCCAGCGGCGATCCAACGGCTCCAGCGTGCCATGGAACTGGGGCCGGGGCGGGACGAGC
>CAYSPN010000165.1:0-6840 GCA_964432895.1 uncultured Candidatus Kuenenia sp. | reverse complement strand
TCCTCCGGCAGGCCGCCCCGCCGGGCCAGGTCGCTCATCAGGGCCACCTGCGTCAGCCCCGCGCCGAGGCTGTCGTGGATGTCGCGGGCGATGCGGGCCCGCTCGCGATCCATCTCGCGTTGTCGTTCGAGCAACTCGACTTCACGCCGCGCCCGCCGTCGCGTCGCCTCGCGGGCCGCGAAAAACGTACCCAGCGACCCGACCGCCGCCGCCAGCGCCCAGACCGACGGCTTCCGCCACAGTGGCGTCGGCACCACGAGATCGAGCGTCGCGGCCAGAAAGTCTCTGTCTTCCTCACCGGCGACGAGCCTCGCCTCGAACCGCTGCTCTCCCGGCGGCAGTGCCGCGTAATCCCGGTGCGTGGCAGACGCCGGCGGCGACCAGGCCGTGTCCACGCCCCGGACGAAGGTCTGGTAGAGCGGAGCATCTCCCCATTGCACGCCGGGCGAGGCGAAGGTGAAGCCGTAGCGGCTGGCGTTGCCCCCTACGGCAGGCTCGATGACCGGCGGGCCGGTCACGCTCGCTCGTCCGGGCAGCGAGGTCGGGTCGAAGGTCGCGATGCCGTGGGAAAGCGGCACGACTATCCGCGTGCCGGCGATTCCGGCGGCAGTCTCTCCGGGACTGACCGCCGCGTAGGCGATCCGGCCGACGCACTCACTGTCGCCGAGACCGTCTAGCGGCCCTAGGACGATTCCCCGCACGACCTGCGCGCGGCCGGCGCTGAGCCGTTCGAGGCTCTCGAGCCGCATCCCCTGCACGCGTCCGTCGCGGGTCGCCACCCAGAGCCGGCCGTGGTCGTCCTCCTCGATCTGCCGCACGGCGTCATCGACGAGCCCCGTGGCGGTCGTGTGCCAAAACTTGTTTCCGCTCGGCGTGATGCCGAGCAGTCCGCGATCCCCGCCGATCCAGAGCGTGCCCCGCGAATCGCGATGGAAGACAACGCCCCTGCGGCTCGGCAGGTCGGCCGCCGCGAGCACGCTGGTCACCCGCCCTTCCGGCTCGAAGCGCTCAACGCCGCGGGCCACCGTCGCGAAGAGGATACCGCCGCCGTCATCGGCCTCGAGGCCGATGACGAATGACTGCAGCGGCATTTCGTAATTGGCCACGAGCCGAAAAGAGTCGGTCTCCGGATCGTGCCTGGCCAGTCCGTTGGCCGTCCCGGCCCAGACACGGCCGCCAGTGTCAACGGCAAGCGCATGGATCGTGCGCAGTTCGAGAAAATGCTTCTCCGGCTTTGTGACCTGGCGGATCACGCCATTTTCGATACAGAGGATGTAGCTGCCCTGCGTGCCCACCCAGATGCGGTCGTCGCTTGTCTCGACCAAGGCTGTCGGCACGGCGTTCTTGGGCAGAATGGCGACGAGTCGCGGCGGCTCTCCTTCCGTGCCCGGCGCGGCGCTCTCCGGCCCAGCCGGAATCTCCACGACGGCGCCCGGGATGCCAACGAGCATCGAGCCGTCGCGACGCACGAACACGGTGCGGCACTCGTCGACGGGGCAGACTTGGACCGCCGCCGGCCGGATCGCGAGCAAGCCGCCGGCGCAGGCCGCCCAGATGCCTCCGGCCGCGTCGGCCACGAGCTGGGTGGTGAACGACGAGAAGCCAGGAATGCCATCAATCACAGTCGCGATGTGTCCGTCGCGGCAGGCGAGGAGACCACTGTGGTCCGACACCCAGATGGTGCGGTCGCTCGACTCCACGATCTTGCCACTGATCCGGAAGGCGGCGTCTGGCAACTCCGGTGGCCGCCGCACCCAGCCGTTGGGGCCGTTCACGGCGATCCCGTCGGGCAAAAGCGCCAAGGTGCCCGAGGGGCCAAAGCCAATCGAGATGACTTCCGGGCTGATCGATGAACTGTCAGCCTCGACGGCAGCGACCTTGCCCCCCGCGAACTGCCAGCTACGAAAGAGCTGTCGCGGGCCGGGTTTGGTGCCCCAGAGCCAGATCTCGCCAGTGGCGGGCGACGCGGAGCCGTATCGCCAACGCATCTGCTCTTCGTCGTCGGCACCCGCCCACGCCTGGACGATCCGCTCGCCGTTGAAGGCGGCGAGCATGTCGGGCCCCGCGAACACCGGCTGCCCATTAGGTCCGAACGTCATGCTGAAAATCTTGCCCGAGGGCAGCGTGTACACCGCCCATGCCGCCGGCTGTAGGAGGCTCTCCCCTTCACGCAAGCGGGCCGCGGCCTTTCCGCCCTGCAACCAGAGCCGGCCCTCGCCGTCGAACCCCAGGCTCCAGAAGCGGCCGATTGCATCGTGCAGTGGCTTGGTAAAGCGTTCGGAAACCATCTCGAACGACCGGCCGTCGAAGCGGACGAGTCGCTCCCGAGAGCAGCAGTAAATCCGTCCGTCGGGACCCATTGCGACACCTGTGAAACCGGTGTCGGGCAGGCCGTCTTCGCTCGTCCACCACTGAATGATGAACCTGCCGGTGCGGTCCGGCATCGCAGCGGCCGACACTACCGATGGCGACACGAGCCCCAGCCACAAGACAAGCAAGACGCGCGGAACGATAAGCCGGCTGGACCGCATGCCACCGGCCCGCGCCCTGTCGACGCGGCCGCAACGCCAGCGGTCGTCACGCATAACTGCCACCATGTCGAGGCTCTCGCTACCGCCTCCTGCCGTACCCACGATTCCCAAAAACATTCTAACTAATTGCCCGCGGTGCGCCGCGGCGCACCGCGGGCTGGCCGCGACAGCACCGCAGCGCTGGCCGGGGGGAGCGAGACCATGAAGACGGAGTCGTTGCGGCCGTTCCCGACACCGGTCGACGCAGACGGCTCGACTCTTTCGACCACGCGATTCCCCCGTCCGCGGCCACCCCATTCATCGTAATTTACACCCGCGAGCGTGATCTCCGAGCGAGCGCGAATGTCGTTGCCGGGCGCGAGCAGTCGCACAAGGCTCGCGGCACCGCCATCTGCAGGCAATAGCACCGCTACGCGGGCCTCGGCGTCCGTCGCCTTATTGACCAGCACGGTGCGTGCCCCTTCCTCCGTCGCGACGTGATACGCCTTGAGCGACGACGGCCCCCGATGGCCAACCTTTACGATCCGTGAACCGGCCGTGACCGCCTGCTGGAAGCAGAGCAGCCCGTAGAATGGCGGCTGCACCCGGCAACTGTGGTATAGCGGCGGTGGCTCGGCCAGCGATGCCGCCCGCGGCGTGCCCGTCGTGAACCGCTCGTAGATCGCGTACTTCTCCGACCCCTGGTGGAAGTCGATGCCCGCGACGCCCGCTGCTGCCATCTCCAGGGCCGTGTCGAGCGACCAGAGTGCAGCCGCGTAGACGTCGCTTACGCCGACGTTGCCCCCTCCCGAGATCGAGTTGCTCTCGGTGATCCGCAGCGAGACGCGGTGCTTCCGCGCCAGGGCCACCTGCGGCCTGACCCAGGCGGCCATGATCTCACGGGTGTGGCCGTCGTCGAGCAGCGTTTCGGGAGTGTCGTTGGGGCGGTCGGGCGGCGGCTTCTGGCTGTAGGAGGAGTGGTAGTAGTGGACGGTGACCAGGTCGAGCCGCCCCTGCGCCGCGTTGAGATACTGCTCCATGATCGCCGGCTTGAGGCCGATCCAGCCCCAGGCGGGCCCGGCGCAGGGCGTATCGCCGAGGGTCCGCACCGCCTCTCCGAACACCGCGACGATGTCGCGATAGAAAAGCCCCTTGCCGTCGTCCGGCCAGAGATCGCGCCGCAAGTCACGGTAGTAGTTGGGCTCGTTTCCCAGTTCGAATGCCACGATCGCGTCGCCAAGCCGTTGGCGGCCCTCCTCCGCCTGCCGCTCGATGAGCTGCCTGTCGCGGCTGGCAAGCGTGAGCGTGAGAATGAACCGCATGCCCAGTTTGTCCCGCAGCGTCTCCAGGGCATCGAACGTCTTGGCAACGCCTTCGGCCTGCATGCGGGCATCGGCCGATTCTCCGCGGAGCACGCGGTCGTAGCCGGCGTCGTAGCTGGTGCCACCGACCCTGAGAATGAGCGGTCCGTTGTCGTTCCGCAGCCGGGCGATGATGTCGACAGCATGCGGTGTCATCGTCATGCTCGACACCCAGGGCCACTCCTGCGACAGCCCCAGGAACGACGGCGGCACCGCCACCGATTCCACCATCGCCGGCACGGGCGCGATCGTCACGGCGGCGGCGTCAGGATTCCGCTCTTCGGCGTGACTGCCGGAGAGCCCCGCTGTCACCGCCAGCCACGCGAGGAACAGCCACCCCCCGGCACGCATGCCGCCACCGCATTCGAGCTTTGCCAGATTCACTACGCCTCCGGCTGGAATCACGCCACGTGTTTTTTTTAACGTTAGCACCACCGCAGCCGCTCCGCAGTCGCATATCTATGGGACGCGTCCGGAGTTTGTTGCGGGGCTGGAAACACGGTGACCCGCCCTACGAGAAGCGTCCCGCCGACTGATCCACATCGCCGAAAGCGACCGCTTATCGTGGCGATGCCAGGCTCTGGCCTGTGCCAGATCGGAAACAAACGGCGAATCAGTTTTTTTGCGGCCCGAACGGGATCGATTTCCTGGCGGTTGTCTGTTCCCGGCTTCGCACCTCGGTGATGGCCTCGCGGACCTGTTCCCGCGTGCCGACGGCGACCCAGATCAGGAAGTGATACGATCCCGGTGGCAGACGACCGGCGTCGTTTCCGACGCCATCGGCAGCCGACCGCTCCCGAATCACGCAGTTCCACTTTGCGACCCGTTCCTGCTCGAACCAGAATCGCCCATAGGACACCGGCCTTCCCGTGGTTTGGCTCCGGTCGGGCGACCATGCTCCCATGGCATGGCGACCGTCGGCCGTCGAGGCGACGACCGGAAGCGACTGCTCCCCCTGTCCGTCGGGGAGCGGTACGAGCCGGCCGTCCTGCCGAAGTCCATGAAAACTGCGAAAATCGGCGGGCATGTAGGCCGTGAGTGTCTCGAACGTGGCCTGCGTGTGACGCTCGTCTGCCGGAAGAGTGAACGTTACGGCATGGCGGATCACATGCGGCAGGCCTGGCAGTCCGATCCGCACCTGCTTCTGAAGCAGATGGTTCGACAGGGCGGTTGTATTGACGGCCGGATGACCGCCGCTCGTCTCGCCGGGGCGAAGCCAGAAGGCCATCTGGCTGACCGTAGCCAGGTTGCTTCCCGAAGCAGAAATCCAGAGCAGACGGCTCGTGCTTGTGGGACCGGCAGCGTCATGCAAGCTGCCCGCCTCGGTGGGATTGAAGCATTCGTTGAAGAAGCTCCCGTCGTGGTCGAGGTTTGAAGCGCTTTGCATCTGTCTGCCATGGTCGTGCGAATCGATGAACTCGCGACCGTCCCAGGTGAGGGAATCGATCGCGCCGGCAACCCGCGACGTCGTGGTGATCACGATCTCCGATCCACCCGCCGGCGCCCGGATCACGGCATCGCCGGAAACCTTGCCAGTATCGGGTTGTCCGGCCGCGATCCCGCCGAGGGTTGCGACAAGGCAAGCTGACCACCCGATGCGGCTGGCGGGAAAACGACGAGAAGTGAGGCCGGTCTGGTGAATCCTGATCTGATCTTGCATCCTCCCATGTTGGCACCGGGAGCGAATCGCGACAACGACCAGCTGCCGGTGGCCGTGCTCGGCCGGGCTGGCGGCCGTATCGAGACGGGCCGCGTCCGAGACTATTCGCAGGCGGACAACCGGCAGATGTGCCGGCTCTATCTATCGATGCTCGACAAGATGGGCGTGCCGCAGAAGACGTTTGGCGACGCGACCGAGCCGCTCGCCGAGGTCTGATGTCGGGAAAAGGTGGCTGGCACAGTCCTGTTTGGCGCGGGGTGTGCAGGCAGCCCGTATTCCCTTGCTTGCGCTGCGGGCTTGGATGAAGAGGGGTTCCCATGCAAGCCCGACGCGCGAGCGAGGGAGTCCGTATTGCGGACCCAACAAAACGGCAGTCATCCGGAATCCAACGAATGAGATATTCAAGTGCCGTGCCGAACACTACTGTGGCCGGCACCTTTTTCGCTTTTTCGTGTCTGGTCGCAACGCCCAAGGAGCACGCCATGCACCGCTTTCGTTTTCCTGCAATCAGCCTCGTCGTCATCTCCCTGCTGACCGCCGTCGCCGCGCGGGCAGAGCAGGGGGCTTCGCCGGACCTGCTCCCCACGCTCGGATCGATCGAGCGTCTCGATCCGCGGTTCGATGCGATCGTGCCGAAGGACGCCGTCATCGAGGTGCTTGCCAGTGGGTTTGTCTGGGCCGAGGGGCCTGTCTGGCTCAAACAGGAGAAGGCGATCCTCTTCAGCGACATCCCACGGAATCGCGTCATGCGGTTCAAGGACGGGGAAGGCTTGAGCATCTTTCTCGAGCCGGCTGGGTTCACCGGACCGGCGGCCTACGGCAGCGAGCGGGGCAGCAACGGACTCACGCTCGACCGGCAGGGCTGTCTGATCTCCTGCGAGCACGGCGACCGGCGCGTGAGCCGGCTCACGCCGGGCGGCGGCAAGCGGACGGTGGCCGACAGCTATCGCGGCAAGCGGTTCAACAGCCCCAACGACTGCGCGGTGCATTCCTCGAGTGCGATCTACTTCACCGATCCACCCTACGGCCTGCCCAAGGGCTGGAACGACGAACGCCGCGAGCTTGATTGCTGCGGCATCTACCGAGTGACGCCCGACGGGGTGGTGACGCTCGTCTGCGACACGATGACCCGGCCCAACGGGATCTGCTTCTCGCCCGACGAGAAGCGGCTCTACGTCGCCCAGTCAGATCCGGAGGCGCCACTCTGGAAGGTGTTCAACGTCAAGCCCGACGGCACGCTCGACGAGGGGCGGACGTTCTTCGACGGCACGAAGCTCGTCAAGGAGCGGAAGAAGGGGCTGCCCGACGG
>CAYSPN010000164.1:0-2213 GCA_964432895.1 uncultured Candidatus Kuenenia sp. | reverse complement strand
CCGTCTGTGCGGTCGAGAGGTCGTCGATCACGATCGTGCGGCGGAGCCGCGCGGCGGGCTGCAGTTCGGCGATCCGCCGCTGGATAGGCAGCAATTCCTGCTCGATGGCGGCGACTTTCTTCAGCCGGTCGGCATTGTCGGGGGGCAGGATGTCGCGGTCGCCGTGCTTGACTCCGGCGAAGACGGCCTTGATCCGGTAGTAGTCAGTCTGCAGCACGGGATCGAACTTGTGGTCGTGGCAGCGGGCGCAGCCAACGGTGAGGCCGAGCATGGCCGAGCCCGTCGTGCTCACCATGTCGTGCATCTCGTCGGCCCGCTGGTTGGCGGTGAGCACCGGATCGGGCGAGCCGACCTCGTCCTTCGGTCCGCCGACGATGAAGCCCGTGGCCGCGTCGGCGCCGAGCATGTCGCCGCAGACCTGCTCCTTCAGAAAAGAGTCGTAGGGCTTGTCGGCATTGAACGACGCGATCACCCAGTCGCGATAGGGCCAGGCGTTGGGCCGGACCTTGTTCATCTCGAAACCGTGGCTCTCGGCGAACCGCACGACGTCGAGCCAGTGGCGGGCCCAGCGCTCGCCGTAGTGCGGCGAGGCGAGCAGCCGGTCGACCAGCTCCGCAAACGGCCCGGCGGTGTTGCCCGCAGCGCGGCAGGCGTCTTCGAAGGCCGCGATCTCTTCTGGCGAGGGCGGCAGGCCGATCAGATCGAAGTGGACGCGGCGGATGAGCGTCCGCGGGTCGGCCTCGGGATTGAGGGCGAGGCCCTTCTCGGTAAGCGCTGCGACGATGAAGGCGTCGATCGGATTCTTGCCGATGCCTGCCTGGGTGGAGGGGAGAGCCGGCACGGGCGGTCGTTCCAGCGGTTGGAAGGCCCAGTGGTTCGCCCCCTTCGCGGGGGCGGCATCGCCCTTGGGCAGCAGCGACTCAGGCAGCGTCTGCATGTCGTCGGGCCACGGGGCGCCGGCCTCGATCCAGAGCCGCACGAGCTGCTGTTCGTCGGCGGAGAGCGGCTCGCCGTCGGCCGGCATCCGGCTTTCATGGTCGTCGGTGACGATCCGCTTGAAGAGTTCGCTCTCGTCTGGCTTGCCGGGCACGATGCCCACGGTCCCCGAGTCACCGCCTGCGATCGTCTTTTCCCGCTCGTCGATCCGAAAGCCGCTCTCCGAGTTGCCGGCGGCGTGGCACGCCCCGCACTTCGTGGCCAGCAGCGGCGCCACCTGGGTTCGGAACGTCTCGGCGGCCGCGGCATCAGCGGCGGGAGCAGCAAAGCCGGCATCGGGAGGGACGGCGCGGGCCAGAAGGCCCGCGAGGACAACCACCGTCCAGGTCCTCGACTGTGGAAGCTTCATGGTGGCACGTTCCGGGAGGTTGGGCGAATGCGGCCCAGCGGTCGTGAGACAGCGCATTCCTATAGTATCGACAAGACCGCCCGCCCTGCACTTCCATTCCAGCCCAAATCTTTTACGTTTTTTCGAAGGTCCTAGCCCAAGTCAGGTGTCGCGAGCCTGGCGAATCCGCCCCTCGATCCAGCTTGGGTCGTGACGGCAATCAAGGATGGCCCACACCCTGATCTCGATGATCATGGGAAGAAGAACTTTCCTTGTTGACCATGTCCCGAAGCGAAGCCTTGGCCTGCTCCCAGTCGAGCCATGTTGCGGGCGATTCCTGCCGAGCCTTCAGCACGTCGCGGTGCCACTGCGGCACCGGCACGTTGGCCGGCGTCTGCGAGAGATCGGCCCAGAGAGCCTCCATGGCATCGAGTTTTTCGGCGAGTGACATCTTGTCGAGCGGAATGGAGATCATGAATGTCTCTACGGTCGAATGTTTCAGGGGTCGCGTGTTGACCGCACCAGCTTCGAAAAAGTATACGCCCGTACATTCTCTCGTCAAGGCGAATTTGGAACGCGTCGCGGTTCTCTGTCTCGTGGCGGGCGGCGGGACCAGACGACCGCCAGCATGGCGGCGGCGCCAGCGCTGGCCGTGGAGTCAGTGCTGGCCGTGGAGTCAGTGCTGGCCGTGGAGTCAGTGCTGGCCGTGGAGTCAGTGCTCTGGTTCATGATCCCAGTCTGCTCAGTCGGCTCGCAGGGCCGCAATGGGAATCACGGCCACTTCGCCGCTGTTGTTGTTCCAGAGTTGCCGCTTCTCTCCGACGCGGCCCACGCCGCCACCGGAGTTCGAGTAGCCCACATAGAGTTGGCCGTCGTGCTCGATCGCATA
>CAYSPN010000163.1:0-8548 GCA_964432895.1 uncultured Candidatus Kuenenia sp. | reverse complement strand
CGCCGAGATCGTCTCCCGGGCGATCACCTTCGTACCGATCGCCGCCTGCAGCGCCACCTCGAACATGTGGCGGTCGATCTCTCCCCGCAGCTTCTTCACGATCGCCCGGCCGCGGCGGTCGGCGTCGCGGCGGTCGCAGATAATCGACAGCGCATCGACTTTCTTGCCGCCGACGAGGATGTCGAGTCGGACGAGATCGGCTGGGAAATAGCCGACCAACTCGTAGTCCATCGTGCCATAGCCCCGCGTCACGCTCTTGAGCTTGTCGTGCATGTCATAGATCACCTCGGCCAGCGGCAGGTCGAAGGTGAGCATGGCCCGCGTGGGGGAGAGATACTCGGTCTTCAGATAGACGCCACGGCGGTCGGTGCACAGCTGCATGATCGGGCCGATGTGCTCGACCGGGGTGAGGAAGTTGGTCCGCACGATCGGCTGGCGAAACTCCTCGATCTCGCCCGTGTCGGGGACGTCCTGCGGATTCCTGATGTTGATCGTTTCGCCATCGGTCTTCAGGATCTGGTAGGTGACGTTGGGGGCCGTCTGCACGAGATCAAGATCAGCCTCCTGCTCAAGCCGCTGCTGGATGATCTCCATGTGCAACAGGCCGAGGAAGCCGCAGCGGAAGCCAAACCCGAGCGCCTCGCTCGACTCCGGCGAGAACTCGAACGACGGATCGTTGATCGCCAGCTTCTCGAGCGAGTCGCGGAGCTCCTCGAAGTTCTCCCCTTCGGAAGGATAGAGGCCGCAGTAGACCATCCGCTGGGGCGGCTTGTAGCCGGGCATGGGGGCGGCCGCATGGTCGCCGGGGATCGTGACCGTGTCGCCGATGTGGACCTGCTTCACGTCCTTGATGTTGCAGACCAAGTAGCCTACCTGGCCGGCCACCAGCTCCTCGCAGGCCCGCCTTTGCGGCACGAACTGGCCGAGCTCCAGCACCTCGTGCGTCACGCCGGTCTCGAGGAACCGGATCTTCTGCCCCTTCTTCACCGTGCCGTCGATGAGGCGGACATAGGTGATCGCGCCGCGGTAGCTGTCGTAGTGGCTGTCGAAGATCAACGCCCGCAAGACAGCCTGCGGATCGCCCGTGGGGGGCGGAATCCGCTCGACGATCGCGGCGAGCAGTTCGTCGATGCCGATGCCTGTCTTCGCACTGGCCTTGATGACCTCCGTGGCGTCGATCGAGAGGCTCTGCTCCATCTCGGTGAGCACCTCGTCAACCCGTGCATGCACCAGGTCAACCTTGTTGATCACCGGCACGATCGCCAGATTCTGGTTGATCGCTGCGTAGGCATTGGCCACGGTCTGGGCCTCCACGCCCTGAAAGGCGTCCACCAAGAGCACCGCGCCTTCGCAGCACGCCAGACTTCTCGAGACCTCGTAATGGAAGTCAACGTGACCGGGCGTGTCGATGAGGTTGAGTTCGTAGAGCTCACCCTTGTGCCGGCATTCCATGCGGACAGCCCGGGCCTTGATCGTGATGCCGCGTTGCCGCTCCAGTTCCATGTCGTCGAGCATCTGCTCCTTGAGAAGACGCTTCTCGACGGTGCCCGTGCTTTCGAGGAGCCGGTCGGCGAGCGTGCTCTTGCCGTGGTCGATGTGGGCGATGATGGAGAAGTTGCGGATGTGTTTGCAGTCGATGCTCATGCAGGGATTGTAGACGAGTTTCCAGTCGGATGAATGGAAAATACGGGCGGCGTCAGCGGGCAACGTTCCGGCGGGCTAATCCCGCGGCGCCGATCGAGCCGGCGTCGCCCCCCAGGCTCGCGTAGCGGATAATGGTCTTCTCCGCCAGCATGGGAAACGCGCGGACCCGCACCTCAGCCCGAACTCGCTCGATGAAAGCCTTGCCCACGGGGGCGGTCTCACCGCCAAATGTCATCGCGCCACCGATCAAGACGGCCTCCGGATCGAGCGTGTGCATCAGCGTCACGACCCCGATCCCAAGCCAGCGGGCGGTCTCGAGAACGAGCTCGGTGGCGAGTGGATCGCCGGCGGCCGCCTCCCGCGAGATGAGGATCGGCGTGAG
This sequence comes from uncultured Candidatus Kuenenia sp., assembly GCA_964432895.1. GTDB lineage: Bacteria > Planctomycetota > Planctomycetia > Pirellulales > UBA1268 > CAMCQY01. The sequence continues at coordinate 6,522 of CAYSPN010000163.1, read as the reverse complement.
TTCCTCGCCTACGGCAACTGCCTTCGAGAGTGAACTCTCCGTGTTCTGGGGAATGGCGTCGCGGGCCCGGGCTTTCAGGGCTGTCGCGCTGCAGTAGGCCTCGAGATCACCGCTGTGGCCGAACGGGCATGTTCGCGCGGTGACGGACGTATCGACGATGATGTGGCCAAACTCGGAGGCGTGGCTGTGGGCACCGTCGATCGAGGTGTTGCCGATGATGATTCCGCCGCCCACTCCCGTGCCCAATGTCAGCAGGATCAGGCTCTCGTAGTCGCGGCCCGATCCGACCCAGAATTCGCCGTAGGCTGCGGCAGTGGCGTCGTTGGCGTAGGCGACCGTGTGGCCGCAGTGCGCCGCCACACGGTCGCGGATGGGGAAGTTGTCCCAGCCGGGCAGATTGCCCGCGCGGTGGATTACGCCCATCGTCAGATCCTGCGGCCCCGGCGTGCCCAGCCCGACCGCCGCGATGTCGCTCGTGGCGATGCCGGCCATGCCTGCGAGCGTGTGCACCATCCGCCCCATCCGTGCAGCGGTGTCCTCGGGGCCCCGCTCCGCGTGCGTCGGCTCGGTGTGGAAGGCAACCATCCGGCCATCGTCGTCGACGAGCGCGGCCTTGATGTTGGTGCCGCCGAGATCAATGCCCGCATAGAGCGGCAGGCGTGCCTCCGCAATCGGTAGCAGGGAACGGTTCTTCGTGCTCATGCCAGCAGGCTCAATCCCCTGCAGGCAGCCGGCTTGTCTCGACTGTCGGCGTCGGACCGGTGCAGGCCTTCATGAATTCGACGAGGTCGGCCTTCTCCTGGGCAGAGAGCTTGAGCGGCCGGATCTTCGCGCTCAAGTGCGGGTTGGGATGGCCGCCCTTGTCGTACCACTCCACAACCTCTTCCAGCGTCGCGACCGAACCATCGTGCATGTAGGGGGCACTCAGGGCGACGTTGCGGACGGTCGGCGTCTTGAAGGCGCCGGTGTCGGCCGGATCCTTCGTGACGGCGAAACGCCCCACGTCCGGCTCCGGCTTGTCCATGCCGATGCCGATGTTGTGGTAGTTCTCGTCGGCGAGATTCGCACCCACGTGGCAGGCGGTGCAGTTGCCCTTCTCAGAGAAGAAGATCTCGCGGCCGCGCTTGGCCTCGTCCGACATCGGCTGGGCCTCAACAGCGGCCTTTGCCGCCGCATACTTGGCCGCGAGGTCCGCGTCCTCGGCGATGTCGTCGGGGTCGAGGGCGGCGAACGACTGCAACTGCTCGTTGTGGTCGTAGGGCGCGGGAGCCGTGACCAGTGCACGTTCAAAGGCGGCGATCGCCTGGCCGACGCGGTCGATCGAAAGCTCGCCGAAGACCTTCTCGAACTGCTTCTTATAGACAGGCATCTCACCGAGCCGCTTCACTACGCCTTCGTGCGTGAAGCCCATCTCGATCGGATTCTGAATCGGACCGACAGCCTGATCCTCGAGCGATCCGGCCCGGCCGTCCCAGAACTGCGGACCCGACAGGATGCGGTTGAACGACACCGGCGAGTTGCGGCCGCCGAGCTGGCCCCGGACGCCCACGCCCGTCTTCGTGTTGGCGGAATAGCCCTCCGCTGGATTGTGGCAGCTGGCGCAGCTGACGGTCGAGTCAACCGAGAGCCGCGGATCAAAATAGAGCTGGCGGCCGAGTTCGATCTTGGCACGGGTGAGCGGGTTCTTTTCGAGGCCCACCCGATCGATCTGGGCAGCCCCCTGAGACAGTCCCAGCGGCAGCACTGGCTCCAGCTCCACCGCGTTCTTCGGATCGGCGAGCCACTGGTCGATCTGCTCCAGTGTGATCGGTCCGCTGCCCGGCACGCCGGCCGTCAGCGATGGATCGCCCAGCATGACGCGTTCGCGGGCCGCTGCAGGAGCAGATGTGGCCGCGGGTGTGGCGACTGCTACGGGTGCGGGTGCGGCAGCGGGTGCCGCGGCCGGCGCAGGTGCGTCTGCGGTGGTCTCGGTCTTCTTCTCCACTGCCGCCTGCTCGGCCTGCGGCTTCTCCATCACGGGCTGCTTGTCTACCGCCGGCACGGCCTCCACCGTGCCCTCAATCGTCTTGCCTGCCTCTGCGATCGCGAGATCGGCCGCAGCAGTCGCCGCGTCGACGGTCTTCTTGGCCTTGGCGGCTTCGTCGTCGATTGCCGCAGTCTGGGCGTTCTTCCGCGCCTGGCCTGCCGCGGGATCGACGGCTTCGATCGTCTCGATCTCGACGACTTCGCCCTTGGAGCCGGTCCGACCAGACGGCGCACAGCCCACGAGGGTGACGACGGACGCGGCCAGCACGGAAGCGACGGCGACGGTGTGCCGGGCGAGGAAGGTGGAACGATGACGTGTCACGGCTCAGCTCCTTTGGCTATCACGTTGCTGGAATAAGGCCCGTCAGTATCATCGGCGGGAATGCCCATTTGGCAGGACAGTATAATAGACTGCGAAGCTTGGAAGAGTAGCAGCCACTCAGACGATGTCGTCGGTGGCCAGCCATTCCAGTTCGCCGGGATGCCCTGGCCCATCGTCGAGCCGGATCGAGGCGACCGCCCCTTTCTGCATGCGGATCGAGGCAGAGCCATCGCCGATCATAAGGCCGACCAGCCGGCCCACACAGGGCATGTGTCCCACCCAGGCCACGCGGGCGGCATCCTGCTGGGTCGTCCATTCCACGAGGGCCGGCCAGTTTGAGGCGGGTGCGAGAGCGTCTACCACCTCCACGGGCGGGGCATGGTCGAACGCTTCCGCCAGAATCTCGGCGGTCTCGCGGGCGCGGACCAGCGGGCTGGTGGCGACAACGTCCACCTGCATGCCGGCCTTGCAGAGGCCCTTCATCATGGCTGCGAACCGCTTCCGTCCCTTTTTCGTGAGCCGGCGGGCATGGTCGTCGATGCCTGGTCCCTGATCTTCGGCCCAGGCGTGGCGGACAATATAGAGATGGGTGGTGAGCGTGGCCATGCGGCCATTGTGCGTCCCGCCACCGGCCGGGGCAAGCGAGCACGTCAGCCGTGGGGCTAGCGTCAGCCGTGGGGCTAGCGCGTCAGTCGCCGCAGGTGCCGGCGATCGAACCAGCCGAGAGAACCCAGCAGCAGTGCGATCGCGCTGCCAAACGAGCCGAGATCGATCTCGGGAACGGGCGTGACGTCGATCGCTGAGGAACCGCCCAGATCGCGGCCACGGTTCCGGGGCAGCAGCCCTACGTGGGGCAGCGGGCCCCGAAATACCCGTACTTCTCGATGTGGGCGGCGACCTCGGGGGCGACCAGTTCTTTCCAGGAGGGATCGCCGGAGCAGATCCGCGACCGCACCTCCTCGCTGGAATAGGTCCGCAGCGCCGACTCGTCGCACGGCAGGCCACGGATCAGACCGTTGACGCGGAGATGTTCGAGCAGGTGCGTCAGATGCGGGGCCACCGTCACGGTGTCGGCGGTGATCACCCGCCCGTCGAGCATGTCCCGCGTCGGATGCACGTAGAGCCGGACACGGTGCGTGAACAGCCGGCCGAAGGCCTCGAGAATGCCACCGTCGAGATGCTGGTAGTGGCTCTCGTTGAAGAGTTCCCGCAGCAGCGGCACGCCGAGCACGAGACCGGTCCGTTCGACATGCCGCTCGGCGAGGTATTTTCCGAGCGAGTGGAATGCGCCGATGTCGGTCACGAGCACCATCTTGCCGGCGGCTGAGAGCAGGTCGACGCGGGCCAGGAAATCGGCATCTTCCGCGGTGCCGCGGTCCCGCAGATTGTTCATGGTGATTTCCATGATCTCGCGGATCTCGCCCGGCGCGCCCGTGGCAGTGGTAGCCGAGGCTGTGCCGGACGGTGCCGTGTCGGCCGCGAAGATCGCGCGGGCACGGTCCATCATCTCGAGATTCAGTTTGGTCACCGGGGCGAACCGTCCGCGCTCGATGAGCACCCGGGTTTTCCGGATCGACTCCGAGGCCAACAGTGGCGTGCCGTCCACGTCGAAGAGCAATGCCGGTGTGAAACCGATCCGCACCAGGTGCAGGCTCAGCAGCCGGTTGTCGATGCCGCCGAAGGCGGGCCCACGCATGTTGATCCAGTCGATCTCCAGCCGCTCGCGGCCGATGTTGTCAAGCAGCGTCTCGATCAACGCCCGCGGTTCCTGCCAGTGGTGGAAGGCTGCATGGATCAGGTTTACACCGAGCCGGCCCACCGCGTCCTGTTGCAGGACGTTGGTGGCGTCGAGCATCCGGACGTGCAAGAGGATGTCGCTGGTCTGCGCCCGCACGGCATGCTGGAACCTCAAGCCCATCCAGGCGTGGCATTCGTTGCCCCCCTTGAAGGAGCGGGCCGCCGCGGTGTCGGCGAAGACGAAGAAACGCGTTCGATCGCCCCTCACGCCGTCGAGACGCTCCCGCAAGAGTTCATACTCGTGGTCGAGCATCTGCTCGATCCGCTCCCGTGAGACATACCGTTGCGTCTTGCCGTAGATGGCATCGCTGACGGTCATGTCGTAGGCGGAAATCGACTTCGCGACCGTACCGGCCGCGCCGCCCACGGCGAAAAACCAGCGGGCCACCTCCTGACCGGCGCCGATCTCGGCGAAGTTGCCGTAGATGGAGTCGTCGAGATTGATGGCAAAGGCCCGCTGCGCCGTCGGATCGACGGCCTGCATGGGGCCGGACATGGCGAGCGGTTGCATGGTGGGATTCCTGGGGGGTGACGCACCTCATCCCGGCGGGATGACGATGATACGCCGTCGCGAGTTCCCGTGGCAGGGGTTCGGTCAGGCCGCCGCCCGATCGGGCAGACGTGACCGATTCGCGAGCAGCGACTCAACCACGTCCCGCAGCCCCGCGGGATCGACCCGCAGGTCGGAATCTCCCACGGCCGTCTGTGGGTTGAAGTGCCGGATTCGCGTGGGGCTGGCCATGTGCAGGTGGTAGTCAAGTCCTCGGTGATGCGCGATCTCGTAGAAGCAGGCCCAGGGGCGGTAGGGCGTGCCGATCTCGATGACCTTCGTGCGCGGACGGCAGAACGCCAGGTTGGTGAGCCCCGCGCCGTGCGGGCCGATCACGCACTCGGCCCTCGAGAAGAGCGCGATCTGCTCGGCCAGCGGCATGCCCTCCAGGCGGTGCCGTTCGAAGCCCAGCGGTTGCAGGACCCGCAGCATTTCCCTTTCGTTGACGATTGACCGCGGGCCGCGGCGGGTGATGAAGATCCTCGGGGCTGGGCCTGCCCAGGGTCCCACGTGCGCGGTGAGCCGCTGAAAAAGAAAATCGGTCTTCACGCGGGAGAGACTGCCATGGAGCGAGGAGACCACCAGACAGGCCGGCGCCAGATGGGCATGGCAGGTCGCCGGCACGATGCGGTCCGGGGAAATGCCCAGCAGCGCGAGGGTTTCCCGCTGGAAGCGATGACGGATCGGGGTATAGAAGCGGTCGATGGCAACCCCCGAACGCTCGTAGAGATCGAGTCGGGGAATCGCCTCCAGCAGCCAGTGGTAATAGTTGTAGTGGCAGCCGGTGGTCAGCAACGCCACGGTGTCTGGTGTCAGGCGGGGCCGTGGTAGATGCGACAGCCGCAGCGGGTTGGTTGGGGTGCCACTGGCAAACGCGAGGCCCGAGACATCCTCGAGCACCGCATCCCCGCCGGCCATCACGACGCCGGCATCGTGGGTCACGCGTCCTGCCGGAAGGGCAGCCACGAACGACTGCACAGCCGGCTGGATCACGGTGCCCCGTAGCAGCCTGTCATACTGTTCGCGTGCCACCGGATTGTCGATCCGGGCCCGGACCTGCTCGACGGCCACGATGTCGCCGGTGATGTCATGGGCCGGAAGCGACTGGCGGGGGAGGCGGTCGAGGGTCCGCACCGCGCAGCCGGCGGAGGCCGCCAGTGCGGCCACGGTGGTGGCGGTCGTCGGCGTGGGGACGCCGAGTCCGAACTGCCGACGGAGGGCGGTCAGCACAAGCGGCCGCAGCCGGCGTTTCCAGACACCTGTGATCTTGCTCATGGCGGGGGAGATTCGCAGCGACCGAAGCAGCCGACAAGGCCAAAAGGCAAGGTTCAAAAAGCGGGCGGGCCGGGCGCTTTCGCGCCCGGCCCGCTGTGCTTTCTCATGCGTCACCCTGGCCGGAGGCCGGGGTGGGGCTCAACTAGCAGCCCTTCTTGCAGCCAAGGCCGTGGCCGAGGAGGCCACGCTTGCCGGCACCGTTGCCGGAGTTGCCGCTCGAGCAGCCGCAGCCGTTGTCGGCCGGGACCTGCTCCTCGACGCACTTGCGGACCTGGGTGCACACCGACTTCGTGACCTTCTTGGGCACGCGGACGACGTACGACTCGGTCTTCGTCTCCGACACGTTGTCGCTGACGCACACCGTGTAGTTGGCGGTCTTCTGGACCGGCACCATCACCGTGTAGGAAACTTCCTTGGTCCGCGTCTCGGGCACGCACTTGTTCACCGTGTACTCGCGGGTGCGGGTCTCGGTGCGGCACTTCTTCACGCACACCGTGCGGGTCCGGGTCTCCGGAACCATCTTGGTGACGCAGTAGGTGGCCGACCGATCCTC
>CAYSPN010000162.1:0-4692 GCA_964432895.1 uncultured Candidatus Kuenenia sp. | reverse complement strand
AAGATCAAATCCGCATTGCCGCCCGACATAAAGACCGACCCGACCGCCGAGGCGGTCATCGATCTCGTCGGCGGAGTGCTCGGGGAGGTGGCCAAGCGGCGTGCCGAACGCCAGGCCGCCGAGGCGGCAAACCCGCAGCAGTCCGAGCCGCCCCGACGCGGCAGGCTGTTGCGACGGTTGATTCAGCCGCAAGCACCGCCAGCAACACCGCCAGCAACACCCGCGACTCCCGCCGCCACGCCGCCATTACAGCCGGTGCCCGCACCAGCCGCCGGCGGGTAAGACGAATCCGCGTTGCGCGGCGGGGCCAGCCGGATTCCCTTGCTTGCGCTGCGGGCTTGGATGGACGGGGAGCCGTCGCGCGGGGTTGGATGGACGGGGAGCCGTCGCACGGGGTTGGATGGACGGGGAGCCGTCGCACTTCCCATGCAAGCCCGACGCGCAAGCGAGGGAACCCGCATTCAACCATGAAAAAAGCCGGGCCTTCCCTGGGGGAAGGCCCGGCCTGTTCTTTTTCCAATCACACCATCGCTCGCCTCAGGGCAGACCTGGTTGCGATGATGCGATCGGCTCTTGAATCACAGCTCAGGTCTTGGCCGGAGCAGCCGGGGCCTCGGGGGCAGCCGGAGCAGCTTCGGTCGGCACGCCTTCCGAGATCACGCTGCTGCCTTCGCAGCCGCCGCCGACGCAGCCGCCGCTGACGGCCTCACCACCACCGCAGCTCGAGCAGCCGCCTTCGACGGCAGCCGACTCACCGCAGCTCGAGCAGCCGCCTTCAACGGCAGCCGACTCGCCGCAGCCCGACTCGCAGGCCGGAGCAGCAGCAGCCTCACCGCAGCCCGACTCACAGGCCGGAGCAGCAGCGGCTTCGCCGTTGCAGCGATTCTTCTTGTGGCCGAACAGACCGCCGTGGCAGCCCTTCTTCTTGTGGTGGCCCAGCAGACCACCGTTGCAGCGGCTACGCCCCTTGCAACCGTGGCCGGCGACGGCACCCGAGTCACCGCCGACGAGGGCGATGGCAACGAGAGCAATGAACATGGCGAAACAGAGTCCGAGAATACGCTTCATCACATACCTCCAGATGAAAACATTGAACGCGGGGTGCGTTCCTTGAAGCCGTCACGAAACAACCCCGATCCGGGACGGCCACCGGACCGCAGAAAACCGAGCGAGCAACGAGACCACCCGGGGCAAGGAGCAGAAATCCGACAACCGGCAGCTCTGCCCTGCAAGGGCTGCGGGTTGGGGAAACTTTCCTGCCTGGGTAATCCAGGCGGTTAGGCTAACAGTGCCTTCGGGACTGTCAAGGATGCCCGGCGGGCCTGATGCTGCCTGAAGAACCGATTTTCCGCGATAATTCCGCGGAAAAGCCCGTTTGCGGGGGTCTGGAAAGGGGCGGCCTGGCCGCCCGGGAAGGCCCGCCAGCAGGCCGCGAGGGACGTCGAGCGGGGAGAGGGGACCGGACGGGAAGGGAGCGGCCGTCCCTCAGGCGTTCACCCGGTCTCACGTGCTCCCAACTGGCCGAACGGCTATTTCCGCTGGCCGTCTGCTGGGCCGACTGCCGTGCGTTCGCCCGGCTGCTTGGCCTGCTGGGCGGCCGCTTGCTGGGCACGTTTCTGCAGTTCCTGAGCCACCATTTCCTGCTTGGCGATCATGTCTTCCGGGTCCTCGAAATTCAGGAGCAGGGGCGGCATGTCGTCGAAAATCCGGGTCGCCATACCCGCCACCCGCCAGCCCTCGGGGTCGAGTCGAACGGCCCAGACCACGTTTTCGGTGGTCGTGAACCCGTCCGGATCGGTGTCGGTCCAGGTGGTGCCGACGTGGACCAGATCATCGGCCCCCGGGATCACTTCGCATTCGCGGATCGAGTAGGTGGCGGTTGAAGTCACGGGCGGGGCCACTGAAATGCCCAATTCCTGGGTCTTGGCTCGGGCGACCTTCGTGAGCATGGCCTGCGCCCCAGGGTCGTCACCACGCTTGATGGCTTCCAGGAATGCCGTGACCGTCGCCTTGGCCGGCTCGGTGCCAGGCGTGGCGACTGCCGTGCCGCTGCCCGAGCAGCCCGTCAAAGCGAGGACTGCCAGGCCGCAGCCGGTCAGGAGGCATGCTGCCCAGAGGGAATACACCCGTGTGCGGACAAATGAACTCACGGGCGATCCCGACGTTGATGGCGTGGCGGTCATGCTGCTCCTCCGATGCTCGAACGGTCAGATGTCGCGGGGCCCATCCAGCTCCCAGCCATGCTGGCAGTTGGGGGGCGAAGGGGGCGGGAGAGTGACGAGCCGGCCGCTGCCCGTCAAGGCGGAAAACGGGCGAGTTGCAGCAGCTGTCCCCACCGTTTTTTGCCCGTGTCGTATGATAGAAGCCGCACGCCCCGTTCCACCGGCGGGCCTAGGCTTCGGGGTAAAGAGAGGGGTTTCGAGTGAGAGTTGGAGTGAGAGGAGGCCGTGCGATGGCATCCAAGGCAGCGTTTCGGAAAGCACTGGCGGTCGGACTGAGTGGCTGGCTGGCAGTCGCCTGCGGCCTGTGCGCGGCCCGCGATGGTCGCACCACTCCGCGGGAGATCCGCCGGGCCAAGCCTCCCACCTCGGCCTGGGACAGGAACACGGCCAAGACATTCCACGACGACGCGTTCGCGGAACTCGAGGGCGAGCGGCCCAATTTCGCAGCCGCTGCCCAGCGGCCGGCCACGGCAGGCGCGTCGCAAGCGAACGCGGCCACTGCTTCTGCTGCCGACAGTTTCAGATGGTCGGCTCTGGTCTCGGAGGAGACGCTGACCGACGAGATCAAAGACATGAAGTCGGTGCTGGCCGGAACCGTGGCGAGCCAATCCGATTTCAAGGGGGGTGGCTACGACAAGGCCCGTGAGGCTTTCAGTGCCGTTGCCCTCGCCTTTGGGGTGATCGCGGCCTACGACCAGGAGATTCGCTGGAAGAAAGACGCAGAGACCGCCCGCGATCTGTTCGCACGGGTCGGCTCCAACTGCAAGGTGGGCACAGACCAGTCGTTCAACGAATCGAAGCTCCGAGTCGCCGATCTGGAGTCGCTGCTCGACGGGATTGCTCCCACCGCTCGGGCCGACCGCGAAGAAGATTTTCGCTGGAGCCAGGTGGCTGGCCGACCGGCACTGATGTCGCGGCTGGAGTCGGCCGACGCCACGCTGGCGGCCGCCAGCGCATCGAAAGCCGATTTCGACAAGGCCGTGGATCGCGTACTACGCGATGCCGAGATCGTGGCCGTGATCGGGGAAGCGATCCAGCAGGCCGACTACGAGTATTTCGACGACGACACCTACCGTGGCTACGCCTCGGCGATGCGCGACGCCGCGCTGCGGGTGCGCGGTGCCGCGCAGAAGAAAGACTACGAAACGGCCCGCACCGCCCTCGGCGAACTGAAGAAGTCGTGCGACGCATGTCACGGCGACTACAGAAATTGACTTCAGTCGAAACACGACATCGTGCAATCCTGTTCGGGACGGGGTGTGCACGCGGCCCGTATTCCCTTGCTTGCGCTGCGGGCTTGGATGAAGAGGGGTTGCCATGCAAGCCCGAAGCGCGAGCAAGGGACGCGGCACCCGAGTTGCGGCGCCGACCGTCAGGTCTTCGGCTGCTCGAAGAGCGACGGTAGCGGCGCGAGGTCGATGAGTTCGGCGAGTCCGGCTGCCACGAGCTCACGGCCGGTCACGTAGCGGTGGGTGCGGCTCCATTCGTTGATCTGGTCGGCAGACCTGCCGAAGAGATCGCAGAGCAGCACGTCCATCTCGTGTTCCAGTTCCGCGAAATGCCGCGACCACTCGGCCGCCTCCCGGATGCCGATGTGCTCCTCGCTCTGCCACTTCATCGGATGGAAGAGGAACACGCTGAACGGCGTCACCAGCCGCCGCTGGCAGGCCGCGAACGGCCAGAGCGCGGCCGACGAGCACTCTCCCGTCACCACGGCTGTGGCCCGGATCCCGCGAAGCCGCAGGAGCGTGACCAGCGACATGCCGCAGTAAGGGCTGCCACCGGGGGAATCGAAGTAGATCGTGCAATCGCCCCCCGGCTCGACACTGAGCAGCCGGTCGGTGAGCTCCGATTCGTTGTCGGTCAGATCACCGACAATCGCCAATTCCAATGGGCCCGAGCGTTCCTGTTCCTGCTCCTGGTCGTGTTCCGGCGGCTGACGTTTGGAATCGCGATGGCGCATGGCGGTGATCCCTTCAGGGCTATGAGAATGTGTGTCGAGCTTACAATACTGCCAACGCGGTCGTCGCGGGCCTTCAGGCAAAGGCTCGGCGGCCACGCAGGGAGCACTCCACATGGGAATCGTCTGCCATTGCCCCAACGGGCACCGTGTGAAGGTCAAGGACCATCAAGCTGGAAAACGCGGGCTCTGCCCGACCTGCGGAGCGAAGTTTTCCATCCCGGCTGCGGCCGGAGTGGAACCGCATGCCACAGGGGATCGCACGCGGGATAGAACGGATGCCCCGCAGCTGCCGCTGGCCCGGTTTGTGCCCCTCGAGCCATCGACCATCGCGACGCTGCCGCGGGCCATGCCATTTGGCGCGGCGCGTGCCGCTGCTGCTGCCGCTGCGGCGGCATCGCACGAGCCATTGGAGCCTTATGCGGAGACGATGCCCTTGGGGGCGGATCCGCTCGCCGCCGGACCGGTGGGTGCTGCTGCAACGCAGTTCCACGCGGCGATCGCCGACCG
>CAYSPN010000161.1:0-2429 GCA_964432895.1 uncultured Candidatus Kuenenia sp. | reverse complement strand
TCGCCCGGGCCACGGCGGCCGACTGGGTGATCGTCAGCGGGGTGGGAGCCGCCGGATGGCAGGAGGTCCGTGACGCCTATTCCGGGGCGCGTGGGGATGGTGCACGGATCAACGTCGTCAAGACGGGTGCCGATGAGGCGTCGATGGGCGGTGCCATCGCTCTCGCATTCACAGCCTCGCGGGTCCGTGTAGAACAGTTTGACGGCGGACAATGGCAGGAGGTGCCACCCGCCACGAGTCAGGCAGCGCCGGGGCTGTGTGTCGGATCGGGCCGCGTGAGCAGCCAGCCCGCCGCGATCACCAGCAGTTGGCTGGCCACGAAGCCGGCGAGCAGCATCAGCACGCCGCTGGTGAACCCGTAGCTGTGCAGGCCGATGCCGAGTTGGTTGGTGCCGAACCAGCTCCAGGCGGTGATGATGTTGCCCCCGATGGCAAACAGGGCGAATCCGCGGGGGCCGAGCCAACGATCCCACCGCGCGTGCAGTGCCGCCGCGTTCCAGAGCACGATCATCAGGGCGCCGTTCTCCTTTGGATCCCAGCCCCAGAATCGGCCCCAGCTGTCGTCGGCCCAGAGGCCGCCGAGCACCGTGCCGATGAAACTGAAGAAGAGTGCAAAGCAGACCACGCCGTAAGTCATGCGATAAAGCTGGTCCTCCTCACTCCGTGCGGTGAGCCGTTGTGACGGTGTCGACGCCGTCCAGCGGCTTGCGATCCGCTGCACGATGGAGAAGATGCCGAGCACGCCGGCCAGGAAAGTGGCGCCGTAGCCGAGCGTGACCGTGATCACGTGCGTGGAGAGCCAGAACTGTGTGTCGAGCACGGCCTGCAGCACGTGCATCGTGTCGCCGGTGTCGAGGCCGTAAGCCACCATCAGCGTGAGGGCTCCGCTGATTGCTGCGACGAGATTGCCGATGCCGTTGGCAAACAGGCCTTCCAGGCCCAGTCCGGCCAGCACGCAGGCCCAGCCGATGAACACCGCCGAAGAATAGAGATTCACGACCGGAGGGCGGCCGGTGAGATAGATGCGGCTGCCGAGGGCGAACGTGTGAAGCAGGAGAATGCCCACCAGCATCCAGAAGACAAAGCGGTTGAGCGGCCGCCTGCCAGCCAAAAAGCTCGCAAAGCAGATGACGCCGGAAAGCACATAGAGCCACTTGGCGAGATCCGTGGGATTGAAGCGGTTGAGCCAGGCTTCGTAGGCGGTTTTCTCGGCGACGTCACGAACCTCGGCAAAGGAGGCAGTGGACGCATGGAATGCATCGAGGGCCCGGTTGAAATCGGCCGGCGTGCGGGTCACGGCTCCAAGGAGGTCGGTCAGCGGAAGCAGGCCGGGGTTGACCTCGAAGGCGGGCTGGCCTGGCCGGCTGGAAAGCAGTCGGCCAACGATCGCCGATACCCACGCCGGATAGAGCGCCCGCCACTCCCTTACCCCTTCCCCAGATGCTGTCGCACCGGCGACCGGGCTCGGGGGCAGTGCCGCGGGCGGGTGGCTCGCCTCGATCCGCCGGGCCATCTGCATCACCCGCTCCATTTCGACGAGCAGCTCTTTCCTCGCCTCCTCCCCCTCGCCCGGATCCGGCAGCCGCGGGGTTTCGTAGCTGTAGCGCAAGAGGTCGTAGGTCGTCAGCTTCTGGTTGATTTCGGAAAACTTTTTCTGCGTGAAGCTGAACTGCTCGGGCGGCACGTCTCGCATCGACTCCAACTGTTTGCGGAGCTTTGGTAGACCAGCCTCCAGTTCGGCATGGCTAAAGCGATGTCCCTTGCGCCTGGGTAGGTCAAACAGGTCGGTGACCTCCTTCGCGTCGATGCGAAACACCGGCGCGTGTTCCACCCAGTCGGCACCGGCCATCATGCCGAGCATCCACTCCGTTGCCGACACGGTGCCGACAGGCAGGTTGGCGGGGGCACCCTGCGGGGCCTCCCCTGCTTTCGGCATGATCACGCTCGTGCGGTTGCCGAGCAGTTGGAGCGTGTTGCGGGCCACGGTGTCGAGCGGCTTGATGCGGCCTTCGTGGAGCATCGGCAACGCCGCCGCTGCACGCCAGTCGTGCCCCCCCGTGCCCGCCGACCGCTCGTAGGTCGCCATCAGGCAGAACAATCCGACGACCGCGAGCGCCAGCAGCGGCATGATCAGATCCGCGGCTGTCGTCGTGGGGCGGTTGCCCACGCCGCCGGTCGCCGCCATCCGTTCCCCGGCACGGCTGGTCGCCCGCCGCTGGTTGCGGCTTACTGTCGGCTGGGCGTCGTCCGATTCGTGAGACCCGGCACGGCCGCGATCGTAGCGATCTGCAAACCGCAGGAACGTGCCGCCGAAGTGGGCGAGCATGCCCCACAGGGCGAGCACGCAGGCGACGTAGGGGATCAGCCAGCCGGCATTTTCCACCACCTGCAGACCGGTCATCTCGCCGCGCTGGCCGTTGGGGAGATCC
>CAYSPN010000160.1:0-1970 GCA_964432895.1 uncultured Candidatus Kuenenia sp. | reverse complement strand
GCGTCAACAGGTCACTCGCCGCGGGGCTTCCGCCACGACGAAGCCTTGCCGGGGCGTCGCGGCCGCCGGGGGCCGCCGCGGCCAGCCGGTCGCCGCGGCTCCTGGTCGCTCCTCGGGCCAGCGTCGCTCTTTCCCTTGGCTGCGGATGGCCTCGGGCCCTGATCGCGGTATTTTCCACCCGCCCCGGCCTGCCCTGCACGCGGCATCCGCGGCCGGCCCGGGGGGCCTTCGCGGCCCGGCCGTTGGACTGTTCGCAGGCCTGGCCGCGGAGGCCGGCCCTCCCGCGGCCGGTCGTTGTGAGGCGGCTCGTTCAGCCGGCCCGCCTCGATCGGGCCGACAGCCGCGATCGCATCGTGCCTGAGCGCCTCGATCTCGCTCCACGCGAGCTGACGCCACTGGCTCGGGAGCAGGTTGCCCAGCGAGAGCTTGCCGACACCGACCCGCTTGAGTTGGTGGACCTTGTGGCCGAGCCGCGCCAGCATCCGCCGGATCTCCCGATTCTTGCCCTCGTCGAGGATCATCTCGAGGACGGCGCTCTGCTTGTGTTGCGAGCGGATATCGACCCGCTTGGCATGCACCTTGCCCTCCGCCAGCGTGATCCCGCGACGGATTTTTTCGAGGAGCTCCTGCGATGGGACGCCCGCCACCTGCACGAGGTATTTCTTTTCCACGCCATACCGCGGGTGGGAGAGCAGATTGGCGAGCGCACCGTCGTTGGTCACGAGGATCAGCCCCTCGCTCATGCGGTCAAGCCGGCCGATGGCAAACAGCCGCTGCTCGCCGGGCACGAGATCGACCACGCGGGGGCGACCGGAGGGGTCGAAGTTGGTGGTCACCACGCCGACCGGCTTGTTGAGCATGTAGACGACCCGCTTGGGATTGGGCAGCTTCTCGCCGTCCACTCGAACCTCCGCCTTGAGCGGGTCGATGCGCGTGCCCAACTGCGTGACGACCTGCCTGTTGACCTCGACGCGACCGGACGTGATCAGCTCCTCGCAGGTTCGCCGGCTGCCGAGGCCAGCTGCAGCGAGCACCTTCTGCAGCCGCTCGAGCCCGTCGTCGATCGACTCGAGTCGGCGTTTGGCGGCACTGCGGGCGTCGTCCTCGTCGGGGAGTTGTGGCCGCTGGGGTGGACGGCGCGACGTGATCCGTGAGGGTTCCTCCCGGGGAGGCCGCGAGGGGCGAGTGGGACGCGAGGGGCGGGCCGGTTTGGCGGAGCGGGGTGGGCGTGGGGGGCGGTCTGCGGGCACGGTGGGAATGTCCGTCGAAGGAGGCGGTGGCTCAGGCGGCGCGCGACGATCGCTGCCGAGGCTCCGATCATACACCCGCAGATGCTCCGTGGCGCATGGCCCGAAGTCCGGGGCAATACGCAGCACCTGACGATGCCCCCTGCCGCTTGCGAGCGGCTATTGCACCGGTGACCACCAGCGGGACCGCCGTACCTCCGGCACCGGGGTCGCGAAGTCGCGCGGCCGCGCGCCGTCCATCAGCGGCAGGCGGAGGCTCGAGGGCGCGATGTCGTCCTGAAGATAGGGATCAAACCGCACGGCCCTCCGCCGCTGGAGCCGCTCGGGGCCCGGATCGAGCCAGTCGGGCTTGCCCAGGGATGCGCAGCCGGACGCTGTCGTCAGGGTGAGGTCAGGGCCAGGGCAGGCAGCAGCCGGGAACGGCGCGCCTGCCAGGGGGAAACCACCCGGGCATGGGGGGGTGTACGGGGCGGGAGTGTAGGGACCGCTCCCAGGGCACCCCAAGGTCGGTTTCGTGCGGGTTTTGGCAGCAAGGGTCCAAGGGCCTAGCCCGGTCATGCAGACTGCGGCGGCTTACGGCAGCTGGATGTGGAGCAGAGTCGTCGCAGCCTCGGCTGCGAGCACCTGGCGGCCGATCGCTGCCGGCAGCAGCATGCACATGCCCTTCGTGAGCGGGGGCAGTTGCCAGCGCGGGTCGAGGCGAAGTTCGCCTGAAAGCACCGC
>CAYSPN010000159.1:0-2187 GCA_964432895.1 uncultured Candidatus Kuenenia sp. | reverse complement strand
CATACCAATCCGCCGTGAAGGCGACCGACTCGGCGGCCGCTGGCGTTGCGGCGGCGACAGTCGGCTGACCGGGAGAGGACTGCGCCGGCGTGGGCCGCGGGGCGGGAATCTGTTCCGGCGCGGCTGCCGCAGGTTTCGCTGTCGCCGCAGTGGTTGCTTCAGACTTCGCCGATGCTGCAGCAGTTGCCGGAGCGGGCGCCGCTGGAGTCGGCGTCCGCGGCGGCGCAGCCGGGGCCGCTGCTGCAGGCTGCCGACCTGCCATGCTCGGCGTACCGGGCACTGCCGCAGGAGCGGGTTGGAGCATCCGCCGTCGAGGCCGCAGGGCCGGCGCAACGACGACCGGCGCGGACCCGGGCGCGGGTACGACGACGGCCTCTGCTCCCGGAGGCGGCACGACGATCACGCCCCGGCGGGCGAGCCGCCGCGGCGGCACAGCGTGAGCCTCGCCCTGCAACGCGACACTCACGACCACCACCAGCAGCACCATCATCCGCATGCACGATTTGCACGTCACGGGAACACTCCTTGTTTCACTACCGAAGAACGTTTCACTGCCGAAGAACCGCCGTCGCACCAGAAGCCCTCCAAGGCAGGTCAGCATACGGCTCCCGAAGCCGAGCCGCCAACACAGGGTGCTGTGAGGCAGCAGACCAGCGTCATCGCACGTGTGGCAACAACGCCGACGCGATGGCTTTTTCCGGCGGAAAAGCATGGGCTGGCTCGGTCACTGTGTTCGGCGCGACGTGAACTGGCCACCCGCATTCCCTTGCTTGCGCTGCGGGCTTGGATGAAGAGCAGGCTTGGATGCACGCCCCACTCCAATGCAAGCCCGAAGCGCAAGCGAGGGAATCCGACTTGCGAATTTCAGTAGCCCACCCCACCAGCGAGGCGGGGCGTCTGGACAGCCGGCCGGCCCAGCCGTCTGTTGGCCTCGTCGAGAATCTCCTGGGTGCGGCTCGCGCCGCAGCGAGTCACACCCAGGCCCCGCATCGCGAGGAGCGTGTCAATGTCGCGAACGCCACCCGCCGCCTTCACCTGTACGTTCGCCGGAGAATGCTTCCGCATCAGGGCCAGGTCTTCCATGGTGGCGCCGCCGGTGCCGTAGCCGGTGGAGGTCTTGACCCAGTCGACGCCGAGGTCGCCGCAGATTTCGCAGAGGCGAATCTTCTGCTCGTCGTTCAGGTAGCAGTTCTCGAAGATCACCTTGACCTTCTGCCCTGCGGCATGCGTGGCCTCGGTCACGGCACGAATGTCGCCGCGGACGTCGTCCCAGTGGCCGCTGAGCACCTGCGAGATGTTGACCACCATGTCGAGTTCCTCGCCGCCATCCTCGAGGGCTCGCAGCGTCTCGGCCAGCTTGATCGCCGTCGTGTGGCCGCCATGGGGGAAACCGATCGTCGTGCTCGCCTTCACGGTCGAACCGGCCAGCAGTTCGGCGCACCGCTTCAGCGCAAACGGCATGATGCAGACGCTGGCCACATCGTAGGCACGGGCGAGCCGGCAGCCCGCCTCCAGATCGGCCCACGTGAGCGTGGGGTTGAGGAGCGAGTGGTCGATCATCGTGGCGATATCGACGTAGGTGTAGGTGGGTGGACAGGTGTGGGTCATGCATAGGCTCCGAGAGATGGAATGGTGGAAGGAAGACATCGAGTCCTGGGTCACGAGGTCATGGCACCACCGCCGAGACCGAAACCCAGCGGCCCTCGCGGCTGCTCCGCTGCACCGCCTCACAGAGGAACACCTCGCGATGGCCGTCGGTGAACGTCGGGAATGGTGGCGCGATACCGAAATCCCCTGCGGCACTGGAGCCATCGAAGCTACGGAAAAACTGTTTGAACGTGTCAGGAACGCCCTCGTTGTCGCCACCAGGATAGTCGGCGTGCCGGCGGCTTCGTCTTGCCGCTGGAGGTCTCGTCGCCGCCTCGCGGCCGCAGCCGCTCAGGAATCATCGCCTGAAGAAACGCACAGACCGCCTCAACATGGCGGTCCGTGACGTGCTGCACGAGGTCGAGCCAGTGCGTGCCGATGTCGACGACGGCCCACAATTCGCCGACGCCCACGGCGTCCACACGCCAGTTGAAATCGGTCGGATGGAAGAGCCAGCCCTGCGCATAGCAGCCGGTGACGTAATAAAGGTCGCCGTCCTCACTCGCACGATCCAAGCCCCGATCAAGGCATCAATAGCCT
>CAYSPN010000158.1:0-7338 GCA_964432895.1 uncultured Candidatus Kuenenia sp. | reverse complement strand
GAAGCCGGTCTCGACCAGCCAGAGCTGGTCGGGCACGGGCTGCCCGGAGTCTGGGAGCATCGCATCGGTGGCGATTTCAAGCCGACCGAATTTGGCGATGCCGATCCAGAGTGGCTTGCCTTCGGCAGGAACCGCCAGGGGGGCGGCGACGCGGGCAAACTGCGCGTTCATCGAAAGCTCCGCCGGCTGGCCGGCCACGTCCACCGTGGGTGCCCAGAAGCCACCCATGGAGAAGGGGGCTGATCCACCGAACGGCCCGCCCGACTTCCGAGGACGACTGCCGGGGCGGGAAGCGGCGGGATCGACGTCGGAGAGCGGTTCGCTCGCGAAGTCGTCCTGCTCGAGGTTGAAGTCGATCGGTGGGAGAAGCGCGATCCTGGGATCGGCGTAGGGGCTGGCCGACGCTGCGAGAGGCGCGGCTACGAGTGGCGCGGGGGCCGTGGGATCGACCGCTGGAAGAGTGGGCCCATCGGCGGCCACTGCCGGAGCGATTGCCAACAGGCCGGCGATAAGAAACCACTTCGCCACGAAACGCCACTCGGGGAAAAACACACCGCAGGTCGGCGGGAGTGGATACCGGTTTCCGGCGACGGACGAAACCCCAGCTGGGGAAGCTGGGGGGCAAGGGTGAGTTGAAACGACCGCGGCGAATGCCCGAGAGGAAGTGCCGTCAGCCTATCGCTTCGGCTTCCCGGCATCCTCAGGCACGACGATGTCGAGCGTGGCCTTGCCCTTGGGGATCTCCGTCTTGAACGTGTAGCGGGGGAAGAGTGGCACCGGAAACTCTCGGTCGGGCCGGTTTTCCAGCCCCTCCACGTCCACGATCACTGGGCCGGTGACGGATCCAAACTCGGGCCGCGAGGTAAAGACACCCTTGATGATGCTCGACCGGCACTGCGGCCCTGTGTTGCCCTGCGAGGCGTCGGGCTCGATATACACGTCGCCCATCGGGACGGGGTTGCCCTTCCAGGTCACTCGCCCTGAGACCGGCGTCAGACCGTTGGATTTCTGGCAGCCGACGCTGGTTGCCAGAGCCAAGACAGCCACCACGATGAAGACCGGCACTCGCCATGTGCGAGATGTGCGAGCTCGAGCTGCGATCATGGGCTGTAGCCGCCCGCGTTGCCGTCGGCCCGGGAACCGAGTCGGCGATAGAGATTGATGTCGATCATCTGCGAGACGAACTGCACGCTGCCATCGGCGAAGGCGATGTTGCAGCCACCGGGATGGTAACTGCCGAAGGTCCTCGCCATCTCGCCGGCGCATATGGTCGAGCCGCAGCCAGATGCCGGCGCGGCGAAGGTGTCGACGAAGTCGGACGAGTTGATGCCGTTGACGGCAGCGCCCGTCGTGGAGTGTGAACCGACGAACGTCCCTTGGCGAGACGTTCCAGCCCATGATGGCCGGCTGACGCGGCCCACCCAGAACGATCCAGCCGAGGAGATCGCCCACGCCTGCTCCGACTCCAGTGTGTATTGATACCTGGTCTCGGCGAGCATGAACTGCTTCGAGGTGCCATCCGTGATATCTTTTGAGCTGATCGATCCGTTGACGACGATCGCACCGTTGCTGAAGAAGTTTTGATTGCCGTAAAAGCCCGTGCACCACTGGTAGCCATTGCTCGGCTTCTTCCCGGCGGGTGGGGCGGCGGCCAGACCTCCTCCCGAGACGCCGAAGTAGTCGGTGTTGGGGGTCGTGGGCAGGCTGTTCTTGTGGGAGGGGCATTGGTAGGCGTTGTTGGGTGTGTAGGCCTGGGTCTTGTTCGCCGCCGGGTAGCCTCCGAAGTCACCGCCGAACGACCCCGCCGTCTGATTGAACTTGTCGTAGCGGGATTGATCCTCACAGAAAGGCAGAATCCGCACGGTCCAGGGCGCGGTCATGGCAGAGGGGCCGATGGTGCCGGAGTTGGCGAGATAGACGTCAGCGGGTTTCACGAACCCTGAGTCCGTGAAGGCCGGTGGGAGTACGCGGCGGGCCGACTCATAATTGAGGCAGCCCTTGGAGAGCTGATTGAGCTTGTTCGCGCAGGTCGCCATGCGGGCGGACTCGCGGGCGGCCTGTACTGCCGGCAGGAGCAGGCCCACGAGCGTGCCGATGATCGCGATCACCACGAGCAGTTCGACCAGCGTAAAGGCCGGCCGCAGATGACCCGAAGACCGGGAATGCCTGGGAATCGTAGTGACACCGGGCATGATAACCCCCCCAATCCAGCTGAAAGCTTGAGAAAAGCGCACGGCAGACCGCACGGGAAAACGGCCTCCAAAGACTGGATGTCCGAACGTCCGGCGATTTACCGATCCGGTTTCAAGAAATTTGCCCGTGCCGGTCGTGCCCGGGGAAAACGAGGCTTTGCAGATCCCTTGCTGGCGCTGCGGGCTTGGATGGGGAGCGGGCTTGGATGGGACCGCCGGCCGCCCGTCATCCAAGCCCGACGCGCGAGCGAGGGAATCCGGGTTAGACTTCCATCCATGGCCGCTTTCTCACCAGAGCCTGCGTCGGACAGTCAGCCCGACCGGCAGGCCGAATTCGTCGCCCTGCTCACCGGCAGCCACGGTCGGCTGATGGGGTATCTGATGTCGCTTCTGGGCCGCCGGCATGATGCCGAAGACGTGCTCCAGAAGGCGAGCGTGACGATGTGGCAGAAGTTCGACACGTTCACGCTTGGCACCGATTTTCTGGCCTGGGCCTCCACGGTCTGCTTCTACGAGGCAAAAAACTTCCAACGGCTCTCGGCCCGTTCGCCCCTCTGCTTTGATGACCGGCTGCTCGCCGTGCTGGCCACCGAGCGGTTGGCGGACTTGGGGCAGCGGGAGGAACGCCTTGCCGCCCTCGATCGCTGCCTGGAAAAGCTGCCCGAGAAAGACCGTCGGCTTCTGCAGGCGGCCTACATCGATCATCAGGGAATCGCCAGCCTCGCCGAGCAACTCGGCCGTGCCCCGCAGACGCTCTACAACCGGCTCAACATCCTCCGCCGGTCGCTCGCCGAGTGCGTGGAACGACGGCTGGCGGAAGGGGCTGTGGGCCCGGGGTAGCCGCCACGGGTCCCTTGCTTGCGCTGCGGGCTTGGATGAACCCGGCGCTCATGCAAGCCCGAAGCGCCAGCGAGAGGAATCCACGTGGGGAACCACTGATTCCTGAGATCACAGCGGTAAAAATCGGGGCGCTGCGACGTACAAGGGTGGAACACCCGCGACGATTGCCCCCACCCCGAGCGACCCCATGCCCCAGCAGCCCTCTGGATCCGATGGGTCCTTCGACCTGCCCCGCCTCCACGATTTGATCAGCCGCCATGCCGACGGCCTGATTTCCGAGGACGAGCATCGCGAACTGGCGGCAGTGCTGGAGGCCCATCCCGACGTGCGGCGGCTCTGGTTTCTCAGAAACGACATCGATCTGGGGCTCGCGGCCCGTGCGGAGCAGCGCCGCGGCGAGATCATCGCGACCGAGCCGGCGGCCGCCGAGGCCAATCGGCCGCGGGCGGCAGCCATCGCCGGGCTGACGATGGCACTGGCCGGCATCGCCATCGGCATCTTCGGTGCGACGGCGGTCTGGGCGTTGTCGGTGCCCGGGCCGGGCGCGGCCGGAACGACGATCCCCGTGCTCGCAGAGAGTTTTGAGAAAGGCCAGTCGAAGACGGTGCCAGGCCTGCCTCGCGGGCTTGACGATCCCGATGGCGATCTCTGGCGGGGCGACGAGGCGAGCGTCGTGATGGCGATGAAAAAGGTCGACCCTGCCGCGGGCAGCCGCATGCTGCGATTCGAACGCGCGACACATGCCGGAGAAAATTCGCCGAAGAGTGCCTGGAGCGACATGTACCGGCTCGTCGACGCCCGCCCGTTCATTCTCCTGGCGGAGGGTCAGCCGGTGACGGCCCGGCTGGCGGCCGACTTCACGATGGCGGCCGACGCCTGCGGGCCCGATGAAAAATATTCGGCGAGCGTGCGGTTCTACGCCTTCGATCGGGACATCTCCCAGAGCCCGAATCCGCTCTCGCTCGACTGGGTCTACGAAAATGCCGTGGCCTCCGGCATGAAGAGGGTGCCGCTTGAATGCGGGCAGCGGGGTTGGCAGCGAGTGACCGTCGATGCGTCGCTGCCTCCCGAGGCGAAGTTCGTGCTGCTGCATGTGTCGGCGGTGCGGGACGACCCCAAGCCGAGGAGCGAGCCTGCGGTCTTCGCGGGGCATTTCCTCGACGACGTGAATCTCGAACTCTTCGTGGGGAGCCAGCGGCAGTGACGCACGTGAGTAAGACGTTTACCACTCGCTCGGTCTCTACCCTGTCGCGGCGGGCCGTGCTCCGCGCCGCTGGCGCGGCGGTGGCTTTGCCGCTGCTTGAGTCGTTGGCCCCACGAACAGGCTATGGATCACCAGCCGAGCAGGCTGCCGCCGGCGGCAGTGGAATCGCGCCGCCGCGGCGGATGGTCTGCGTGATGGTGAACACCGGCATCATTCCGGAACACTTTTTCCCCAAGGAGCTGGGCCGCGACTATCAGCCGAGCCCGTATCTCGAGCCGTTTGGCGACCTGCGGAACGACCTCACCGTCTTCAGTGGCATTTCGCACCCGGATGTGTCGGGCGGCCACTGCGGCGAGCAGGTGTTTTTGACGGGGGCCCGTGAGCCGCGAAGCGTGACCTTCCGCAACTCGATCTCGGTCGACCAGTTTGCCGCCGAGCAGCTCGGCAACACGACACGGTTTCAGTCGCTGGTGTTGGCGGTGGGCGAGCGGCACGACGGGCTGCTCTCCGTGACGCGAGACGGCGTCTTCATCCCAACCGAGCAGCAGCCTTCGGAGGTCTATCGAAAACTGTTCCTGCCCGATACGGCCGAGCAGTCAACGCGGCGGCTGGCGGAAATCGAGCGCGGGGCGAGCATCCTCGACTTCGTGCTCGACAAGGCCCGGCCCCTGGCTCAGTCGCTGCCCGCCACCGACCGGCAGCGACTCGACCAGTATTTCACGAGCGTGCGTGAACTGGAGCAGCAGTTCGACCACGCGAAGGCCTGGCAGGCGCGACCCAAGCCGTCCGTGACCGAGCCGCAGCCGAAGGATATTCCCGACCGGACGCAAATGGTCGAACGGATGGAGCTGATGTACGCGATGACGAGGCTCGCACTCGAGACCGATAGCACGCGGTTCGTGTCGCTTTATCTCAATCCGCTCGAGATCACGCCCAAGCTGCCCGGCGTGAGCAACCGCACGCATTCCCTCACACACCACGGCAACGAACCAGAGAAGCTGGCCGAACTGCGGCGGATCGACGAGGCGGGCCTGGGGGCGCTGGCGGGATTTCTCCGCGGACTCGCTGGTGTGAACGAACAGGGAGGGCGACTCCTCGACGGCACGATGGTGCTCTTCGGGTCGAACATGAGCAACGGCAGCGCCCACCTGAACACGAACCTGCCGATCCTGCTGGCCGGCGGCGGCTTCAGGCACGGCCAGCATTTGGCGTTCGACCAGAAAAACAACCTGCCGCTGGCCAATGTGTTTGTGTCGATGCTGCAGCGGCTGGGCCTCGAGACCGATGCGTTTTCGTCGAGCACGGGCACCGTGACGGGATTGGAGATGGTGTAGTGGTGCGTCTGCTGGCCGTGGTCGTGATGGTGGTGCACGCCACATTGGCGGTGGCTGGACCGATCGCGGGGGCCACGGTACCGGCACCCTCACGGGAGTTCTTTGAGAAGCATTGCGTTTCCTGCCACGATGCCGACACGAAGGAAGGCGGCCTCGACCTCACAGCGGTTTCGTTCGATGCGTCTGGGGCCTCGTTTCCTACCTGGGTCCGCGTGCACGACCGGATCGCCGCCGGCGAGATGCCGCCAGTGGGTGAAGACCGACCGGCCGAGGCCGACATCGCGGCTATTACGACCGCGCTTGACCGCTGGCTCATCGCCACGGAAGCAGAGCGGATCGCCGTCGCGGGCCGCGCCCTCTACCGCCGGCTCACGGCGCAGGAATATGAATCAGCGCTCCGCGATCTCCTGGCGTTGCCGGAGCTATCGATCAAACGGCAGCTCCCCGCGGATGATTTTCGCCACGGCTACGAGAAGCTGGGTGAATCGCTCGACCTGTCGCCCGTTCATCTCGCGAAATACATGGACGCGGCCGAGGCGGCCCTGCGGCAGGCGGTCGCCACGCGGGCCGCGCCGCCGCCGGTCTATCGCAAGCGGGTCTATCCCACGCAGATCACCGAGACATGGAACTGGCTGGCTCGGGGCGACGCGGTGCTTCTGAAGGACAAGCAGCATGATCCATATCTGCCACTGCCCGATCCCGAGCGAAACGCCTTCGAGGGTCCGGAACGCGCGGCCCGTGGCAAGATCGTGGATGCTCTCACGCTGCGGGACTACGAGGGCACGGTGGGCGTGTTCTCCGGACCGGTCGACAACGACTGGCGTTTCCCGCTCCACTTCGCGCCGGTGCATGCCGGCAGGTATCGCGTGCGGCTCTCCGCCTGGAGCTTCCTGTGGAGCCAGGGCCGGGTCGAGCCGGCGCCGCGCACGGAAAGCTTCATGCTCTCGCTCTGGCTGCCGGAGCCGGGGCCGCGGTTTCCGCAGAGTCCATCGCGGCCGCTCGGCATGTTCGATGCGCCGTCGATCGAGTCGCGGGTGATCGATTTCACCCGTTGGATGGAGGTCGACGAGGAGCTGCTCTTCGAGGTGGGCACGCTCACCGGCTTTGGCAAGGGGGTCGGTCGCTGGGTCTCGCAGGAGAAGGGGAGCACGTCGGCCTATGTCGGCCCCGGCATCGCCATCGACTGGCTGGAGGTGGAGGGGCCGCTGTACGAATCGTGGCCGCCCGAGAGCCATCGCCGGCTGTTCGCCGATCTGCCATTGGCGTCATTCGATGCCAAGGCGAGCGGGCGGCCTCCGCACCGCGATCCCGTGAAGCAGATCGTCGGCCATGCCTTCCCATCGAATCGGGAACTCTCGAAGGAAGACACAGCTTCGCCGCTGGTGTCTGTGGCCACGACCGCTCCCGAGGCCGACGCGGCCCGGTTGCTTGCGGTGTTCATGCCGCTGGCCTTTCGCCGCGTGGTCACTGACGACGAGGTGCGGAGTTATGCGGCACTGGCGACGGCGCGACTGGCCGCCGGCGACTGCTTCGAGGACGCGATGGTCCACGCCTACAAGGCGGTGCTCTGCTCGCACGATTTTCTCTTTGTAAACACGCCGCGGCTGGTCGCTGCTGGCGGCGACGGCGACGACTTCAAGTCGCACCGCCGGCTCACGCCCGAGGGGCTGGCCACGAGGCTTTCTCTCTGGCTCTGGGACTCGCTGCCCGACGAGCAACTCCTCGCGGCCGCGCGGAGCGGGGCCCTCGACGAACCGGCCACGCTCTC
>CAYSPN010000157.1:0-1876 GCA_964432895.1 uncultured Candidatus Kuenenia sp. | reverse complement strand
TAGTCGGCCATCCGCCTGCCTGAGAGCTCGAACAGCTCCTCCAGGCAGTGTGGTGCGGTGATCACGGTCGGCCCGGCATCGAAGATGTAGCCACCATCCTCGTAGACCGCAGCCCGGCCTCCTGGCTGGTCGTGGGCCTCGTAGCAGACCGTTTCGAAGCCCATCGACTGCAGACGGATGGCGGCGGCGAGGCCGCCAAAGCCGCTGCCAATGACAGCCGCCCGACGGTGCGGGCTGATGCCTGGCCGAGGCGGACGCGACACTGCGACGGTCGCCATGTTCACGGAAGAGCCTCCGCCTTCGTCGGCTCGCTGGCGATCCGCAGGGCGTCGCAGATCGCGGCCAGCGGGCCGGCGTCACGAGCACCGCCCATCGCGGCGGTAAGCCTGTCGACTGCCCGGTCGAGCCGGGCGTTGATCGCAGCCGCCGCCCGGCGGTGGGTCGCGTCGAGCAGGTCCTTGGCGAGCGGGCGGAACGTTGCCCGCTGTTCTTCCGATTGCCGCAGACGGCGTTGCCAGGCTGTGAACTGCTGGGCCGACAGCTCGCTCGCGGCCCAGGCCCAGGGCCAGGTGACGCGGCGGTTGCGGAGGTCGTCGCACCGATCCGACCCGTTGAGCAGCTCACAGAGCTCGTCGAGGTCGTTTTTCATCTGCAGGCAGATGCCCATCCGGCAACCGAAGGCGGCAACAGCTTGCAGCGTCTGCGAGTCTCCCGCGGCGGCTTTGGCACCGCACCACGCGGCCAGTGACGCGAGACGGCCGGTCTTCCACCGCGAGATCGCCAGCGCCGTGATCTGGGCCTGCCGCGGTGTGACCTCGTCGATCCGCGTGGCCAGATCGATCGCCTGACCCTCGTGACACTGCCGTGCCACCGCGATGAACCTGCCCACGAGCGCCGCCGACCGGGCGGGATCGTCCAAGGCGGCTGCCGCCAGTTCCAGGGCGCGGAAATACATCCAGTTGCCTGCGTTGACGGCCCGCGCCGGCCCGATCACCTGGTGGAGCGCCGGTTGGCCGCGGCGGGTGAGCGAGTCGTCTTCGAAGTCGTCGATCACGAGAGAACCGGCGTGCAGGAGCTCGACCGCATCGACGATCAGCGAGGGAGCGGTGCAACGGCCGCCGGCGAACTCGTAGGCCCGCTCGAGCAGGGTGGCCCGGAACCGCTTGCCACCCACGCCGGGATACAGGTCGGGGGCGAGTTGGAGCGCCCTGGACCAGCCGTGCCTCGTGCGGGCGGTCTGATGTGTCGTGCCGGCGAAGCCGAGAAGATTTGTAGTCATGTTGGCAGCGGCCCCGGGAGCGAGACAAACGACCTGGCGAAACGAATCGGCGCCAGGCCGAACGGCGGCCAGCCGATCATGATCCGAGCCGCATCGGTGAACGTGAAGCGATGGGCGTAAAACCGCGCGATTCGCTCTTCCGGCAGGACCCGGTAGAAACGCCGAAAGATCTTCCAGCGGTCTTCGGGCGTGACCAGGCAAAAGAGCAGCCGGTTCAGAAAGCGGGCGAACCCCCGCCGCAACCGATCCTCCGTGGCTGCTGAGGCGACCTCCGCGGCGAGCCGGTCCGGGCTGGCCCGTGCGACGAGTTCCGCGAAGCGAACGGCCAGTGGCATCGAGTATCCCGTGGCGGCGTGATACCAGCCTCCGGCATAGCCGCCAGCCAGCGACGGCCCCTCACTTCTGGCCGCGGCTGCATAGGGCATCGGGAGACACCCTCGCTCGGTTCGGATCAGAGTGGCCGATCCCGCGCCAGCCTCGGCCAGCCGAGCCGAGATCAGCGAGGCAGCCCGCGATTCGTCACAGGCCGGCTCCTCGTGGAACCGGGTGTATTCAAGCAGCACGCGATCAGGACCGAGCGGGAGTTCGTAGAGAAAC
>CAYSPN010000156.1:0-1926 GCA_964432895.1 uncultured Candidatus Kuenenia sp. | reverse complement strand
GCCTTCCGCGGCGGCGTCGAGGTGACCGTCGGCGATGTGAATGGCGATGGCGTAGGCGACATCATCGCCGGCCAGTCGAACGGGGCCGGGCTCGTGCGGGCATTCCTGTGCAGCACGAATAACCCTACGAATCTCTTGTTCGACGGGGTGGCGAATACTCCCTACCGGTCCTTCCGCGCTTTCCCGGGACCCTATACCGGGGGCGTCATGGTGGCGGCCGGTGACTTTGGGACCTATGCCAACGGTGTGAAGACCTCGAGCAGCCCCGACGGGATCGCGGAGATCGCCGTGGGCAGCAATGCCGGCATGAAGACAACGGTCAAGGTGTATGACGTGTCGGGGGCCCCGAGGGTGGTCCGCACGATCCTGCCGTTTGGCCCAAAGTTCAGGGGCGGCGCGACTCTGTCGGTCGCCAAATACACGTCCGATGCTGTGGATGACCTGTTCGTAGGTGCTGGCGTTGGCGGCAACTCGGCCGTGCAAATTTACGATGGGACGACTCTCGCTAATCCCGTGAAACTGTCAGCCTTCGCGAGCTTCGCCAAGACGAACGCCCGTGTGTTCACGGCGGCACTCGACAGCGTCTTGAACCCCGGAGTCGTCGAGAACATCTACGGAGTGAAGGGCCTCAACGGCGGTGGCGGAGCGACGGGCGTCAGGGCAGTCAATCGCAACACTCCGCAGACGATCACCACTCTGCCCAACTCCACCTTCCTCACTCCGCCCCTCCGGATCGCTCCGATCATCGTGCGGGTGACGGGGTGAGCAGGGGCACCGCCGCCATCCGCAAAACGCCGCGTCCCTGGTCGGCTCCGCCGATCAGGGACGCTTCGCATGGCCACGCGTGGGTTGCGGGCGAATCCCTCGCGTGCTCGCGATCTGGCTACCAGCGCGCCTCGAGGCCAAGGTTGGCGCCATTCAGGAAGATGCCGTCGCCAGAGTTGAGTCCGGTGCCCGACACCGAAGTGTTGGTGAAGTCGAACTGGTTGGGGGCGAGGGCCAGACCATTGATCCAGACCGTGTTGTAGCCGGCGCGGATGCCCCAGACGTCGGTGAGCCGATAGATCACCGAGAGATTGATGTCCCCGATGAAGCCGACGTCGGTGCCGGTGGCCGACAGGGCGCCACGCTGCTGGAAGCCGGTGTAGTCGATGAGCGGATCCTGGATCTGCTTTTGGGAGTTGCCGAGGATGCCGGCCTTCGCCCAGCCCTCGACGGCCCAACGCTCCCACGTCCAGCGGGCCCGGCTGCCGATCTGCCCGCCGAACATGTTGTTCCGGGTGCGAACGCTATACGGGACCAATGTGTCAGTGGTGTTGATGCAGCAGGTGGTGTTGATCGAGGCCTGCTCCTCGACGCCCACGTAGCGGAACCCCGCGAGCCAGTCGAGCGTAAGCCAACTCTCTGTGTAGTCCCGCCAGTAATTTGACGTGCGAAAGACGTTGGCCTCGGCGCTATTGATCACGGAGTTGTATTTGACCAGGGCCGACTCGCCATCAGCCGTGAGGTCATTGCCGATCGGCCCAGGCATCTGCAAATATTGTGGCGGCGTCGCGGTGGCAATTCTGGATGCCGACATGCCGTACACGCCGAAGTAGCCAAGCTCCCAGCCGCACTCGTTGGGATTCCGCTCGCCGTAGAAGGCCCGCACGCCGGCGGCGACCGGAAACTGCGGGTCGCCGGCAGAGATGAGCGGCACGCCGCTGCCGACGGCTGTGACCAACGGGACGTTGGCCGCCTGATTGTCACGGCCCCAAAAGAGGGCTTCGGCCAATGCGTAGTTTGTCCACAGCGGCTCGGCGACAGAGGGTATGTCACGGAAGGCGACGGTATTGGTTTCGTAGGCCGGCTCCTGAGTTGGCACCGGCTGCAGTTCCTGGGCCGACGCCGCGGGCACCAAGCCGGCACACGACGAGGTCTCGATGA
>CAYSPN010000155.1:0-4865 GCA_964432895.1 uncultured Candidatus Kuenenia sp. | reverse complement strand
ATGCCGTCCGTGTCCGACAGGTCGACGTGGCGGGCAACGTCTCCGCCGCCAGCCGTGCCCTTGCGTTTCGGCTCGTCCCCACGACCGCTGCCGCTTCATCACGATCACTCCCCGTCATATCGACTCCCGAGCTGCTCTCGCTCACCCCGACGCCGTCGTTTCGCCGGTCCGGAAGCCGCCCGCCAATCGTGTAAGCCGACGCGCGGAAAAAC
Source organism: uncultured Candidatus Kuenenia sp. (assembly GCA_964432895.1). Lineage (GTDB taxonomy): Bacteria > Planctomycetota > Planctomycetia > Pirellulales > UBA1268 > CAMCQY01. The sequence goes on along the minus strand of CAYSPN010000155.1, from coordinate 4,653 downwards.
GTAACGATTGCTGCCGCCCCCTGCATGGGCGCTGGCTACAATCGGCCCATCCTCTTGGCGGCCGGTTGCTGCCGGCGAATGGTGCCGGCGGTGACTCGACACGGTTCCACTCGACGGGCAAGGCATGAGCATGAGCGGCAGACCCCACGGCGATTCGTCCCACGGCAATGCGATCGATTGCATCGTCTGCGGCACCTGCGTCGCGGACATTCTCGTCCGCCCGGTGCCGCTCTCGCAGCCGGTGGGTGCCGGCCGGCTGTTTCACGTCGATCCAATCGAGGTGACCACCGGCGGCATCGTCTGCAACTCCGGCACCGCCATGCAGCGGCTCGGGCTTCGCGTGGCGGCGTCGAGCCTGGTGGGCGACGATCTCTGGGGCGGCGTCGTCCGATCGCGGCTGGCGGCCGAGGGCATCGACACCGCGGCGCTCGAACCGCACGCCACGCTCGCCACGAGCACGACGGCCGTACTCATCGACCCGAGCGGCGAGCGCAGCTTCGCCCATCATGTTGGCGCGCCGCACGCCATCGATCTCACGTTCATCAAGCGGCAGGCCGCCCACTTCGGCAACAGCCGTATGGCGCTTATCGGCTATTTTGGGCTCCTTCCGTCCCTCGAGCCGGTGCTGTCCGAGGCGGTCGCGACGATCAAGGCGACAGGCTGCCGGGTGGCACTCGAAACCGGCGGCTCCGGGGGCACGCTCGCACAGCTCGCGCCGGCACTCAAGCACGTCGACATCTACGTGCCAAGCCTCGACGAGGCGGTCCACCAGACCGGCCTCTCCAACCCGAAGGAGATCATCGACTGCTACCGACGGCACGGGGCAGGGGGCATCGTGGGCGTGAAGCTCGGCACGCGTGGCACGCTGCTGAGCCCCACGGCCGGCGACGTGTTCGAGATTCCGTGCGTGCCCGCCCCCGGACCGGTCGTCGACACCACCGGCGCCGGCGACTCTCTTCTCGCCGGCCTGCTCACGGGCATCCTACGGGGCATGCCGCTTCGCGAAGCCGGCCTGCTCGGCGCGGCCACGGCTGCCTGCTGCGTGACCGGTCTGGGCGCGACCGCCGGCCTGCGGTCGTTCGACGAGACGCTCCGACTGGCCAACGCGTCGTAGAGTTCGTCCCTCGCTCGCGATTCGGGCTTGCATGGGAACAGGCCTCGTCTTCCCGCAACGCCCAAGCCAGCGCGACGGTTCCCCGTCCATCCAAGCCCGCAGCGCAAGCAAGGGAATGCGGGTGGCCATGCGCATAGCCCTCCGTCAGTGAGGCTACGCGTCACCGCAGGTGAAAATCGATCACCAGCGGGAGATGATCGCTGGCCGTCTTCGAGAGGCTCGTTCTCACGATCCGGGCCTGCCGCACCGCGATCGACCCGCGAACAAACGCCTTGTCGAGCGCCCCGACCGCCAGCCACGCCGGGAACGAACGGAACTTTCCCACGGGGCTCGTCACCTGCGCAAAGCCGTTGGCGGCCAAGCTCGCGGCGGCGAGCGTGTCGCGCCAGTCGTTGAAGTCGCCCACGACGAGCGTCGGCAGACTGTCGGCCGACCGAAAGAGCATGTGGCCGAGCAGGCGGTCTATCTGCCAGTGCCGCTCCCGTTCCGCGAGGCCCAGATGCGTGTGCACGAGATGCAGCGGGCCCTCCGGACTGTCGATGAGCAGCAGCTGCGCGCCGCGCGGCTTTCGCGTGCCCTGCCGCAGCAGGATCCGGTGCCGGCTCTCCACCGGCCACCGCGACAGCACGAGATTCCCGTAGCCGCCGTCACCAACCGCCACGTTCGACTGATAGACAGCATGGGCCCGGAAGTAGCGTGAAAGCAGCCGAGGCTGATCGTCGAAACGGCTTCGCCGCACGAGCCGATCCACCTCCTGCAGGCAGATCAGGTCGGGATTCTCCGCCTCGATGCAGTCGATGATCCGCGCAAGCGAATACCGCCGGTCGCGGCCACCGATACCCTTGTGGATGTTCCAGCTCAGCAGTCGCATGAGAAAAAACGCTGACCGCAGTCAGCCTCTCTGTTTCTGCCGCATGTAATACCGCTGCACCCGCGCCACGCACGGGCGGCCGTCGGGGCTTTTCGTCGTGCAGGCGGCATCGGGCTGGCTCGCCTGCTGCACCACCGCGCGGACCCGCGAGGGAACCGGCTCCGCGAGGTCGGCATCGACGTCGTCCACGCTGAGGCCGTGGCAGCAGCAGAGGGGCCCGGCCGGATCCTTGGGCCAGTAGAGGCCGTGGGCCGCGTCCGCATCCACGCTCCGCTCGAAGAGGTCGAAGTACGCGACGTGGCAGGCGTCGGTCGCGCACCAGTAGGCCGGCTCACCGAGCGACTCGGCTGCGTCTGCGGCCAGGTGGGCCCGCAGGGTTTCCGGCCCCACAGGCAGGCCATCAGCGCCGCACCGCGGACACCGCGGCGGCAGGCTCGAATCGGGCTCCTTGCAGAAGGCCTTGTTCATGATCACTCTCGTTCACAGACGCTCATCTTCCCGCTCTCCGGATTGTAGCCTAGGCTTCCACCATGCACGCTCACGACGACATCCGCATCGGCACGCTCGTCCCCGCCCACGACCGCACCGCGGAGGTGATCCGCCAGCTGCTGCCGCACGGGTTCGAGACCTTTCAGATCAGTTTTGGCAAGAGCGTTGGCGACACCGACCTCTCTGGCCTGGCCAACGCCGTCCGGCGGGTGCTCGACGCCTTCCCGGTCGCGAGCGGCGACCTGCCGTCCAGCGTGAGCGCCATCGGCGTCTACGGCAATCCGCTCACGAGCCCCGAAACGGTCCGCGACTGGGAGCGGCTCATCGACGCGGCTGCCGCGTTCGGCTGTGACGTCGTGTCGGGCTTCGCGGGACGGATTCCGGGCCGGCCTGTGCCGGAGTCCTATGGCCGGTTCGGCGAGGTGTTTCGGCCGCTCGCCGCCCGGGCAGAAGAAAAGGGTGTGCGGCTGGCCTTCGAGAACTGCGAGGCCCGCGGCACCTGGGAGGCGGGCGACCGCAACATCGCTCACGCCCCGCAGGCCTGGGAGGCGATGTTCGGCGAGGTGGAGAGCCCGGTGATCGGCCTTGAGTGGGAGCCGTGCCACCAGATCGTCAGCTTCGTCGATCCGCTCCCGCAGCTGCGCCGCTACTGCCACCGCATCTGGCACATCCACGGCAAGGATGCGACAGTCTTGTGGGACGTGGTTCGCGAGCATGGCATCCGCGGCGGCGTGCAATACATCCACCACCGCACGCCCGGCTTCGGCGACACCAACTGGACCGACCTGATCAGCGCGCTCCGGCTCCATGGCTGGCGGGGCAGCATCGACATCGAGGGCTTTCACGACCCCGTCTACCGCGATGCCCTCGAGACGACCGGGCAGGTGGCGGCGCTCGACTACCTCACACGCTGCCGCGGCGGCCGCTTCGTGCCGAACGTGTTTTAGCCATCGTGGGGGTGCTCCATCCAAGCCCGCAGCGCGAGCACGGGAAACCGCGATCCATCACCTGGAACGCAGGCCCGGATTCCCTCGCTGGCGCGTCGGGCTTGTATAAAAACCGCCTAACCGTTCGTCCGCACAGCGGCCGACATCGCATCGATCACCTGCCGCAGTTCGTCAGTCGTGATCGTGAACGGCGGCACGGCATACATCACGTTGCCGATCGGCCGCAGCCAGACGGAATGCTCGAGGATCAAGGGCGCGAGCTGCTTCCGATCGAATGCCTTGTCGGTTTCGACCGCGAGGAAGCCGCCGCGGCAGCGAACCTCACGCACGTGCCCGAGCGCAGCCAGCGGTTCGAGACCCTCGCGGCCCATCCGCTCGATCGCGGCCACCCGCTCTGCCACGGGCTCCCGCTCGAACAGGTCGAGCGAAGCGTTGGCCGCCGCGCAGCAGAGCGGATTGCCCATGTAGGTCGGCCCGTGCATCAGGGCATGGTCTGCATGGTCGCTGTAAAACGCAGCAAAAACCTCCGTGGTCGCCATCGTCACGGCCATCGGCAGCGTGCCTCCGGTCAGAGACTTGCCGAGGCACAGGATGTCGGGCACCACGCCTGCCCAGTCGCAGGCGAGGCGTTTGCCGGTCCGCCAGAAGCCGGTCCCGATCTCATCGGCGATAAACAGGAGCCCCGCCGCCCGCGCCGTCTCAGCCAACCGCCGAAGCTGGTCCGGCGAATGAAACCGCATGCCGGTCGCACACTGCACGAGCGGCTCGACGATCACACCTGCGCACTGCCCACCCACGCCCTTGAGAAACGCCTCGAAGGATCGCCAGCCCGCCTCGTCGGTCGGCAGTTCCTGCGGATACTGCTCCAGCAAAAACCCGCGAAAGTGCCGGTGCATGCTGTCGTCGGGATCGCAGACGCTCATCGCGCCGCTGGTATCACCGTGGTAGGAATGCCGCAGGCAGACGAACCGCTTCCGGGCCGGCCCGCCCCGGTTCATCCAGAACTGCACCGCCATCTTCATGGCGACCTCGACGGCCACGGAACCGGAGTCGCAGAAAAACGAATGATTGAGGCTGCCGGGCATCAGCGCTGCGAGCCGGTCTGCCAGCCGCACGGCCTGCGGATGCTCGATGCCGCCGAGCATGACGTGCGGCATCCGGTGGGCCTGATCCACGATCGCCTCGACAATGTGCGGATGGCGATGGCCGTGGCAGACGGTCCACCACGACGA
>CAYSPN010000154.1:0-4044 GCA_964432895.1 uncultured Candidatus Kuenenia sp. | reverse complement strand
CCGGCGGGCCGCCCATGGAGCGGCGAACAGCCGCGTGGCCTCGCCTACTGGGAAGCCCTCTCGACAATCATTCAGGGGGAACCGGTCCACGAGCGTGACCGGATGATGATGGGGATGCTGCAGCCGCTGGGCATCGAGAAGGGCAGGCCGTTCGCCCCGACCGAGCGGCAGAAGCAGATTCTCATCGACGCCGCGCAGACTGGAGAAGTGATGGCCCGGGCGATCGCCTACCGGAAACGGTTCGCAGGCGCGAAAGTCTGGCCGGCCAGGAATTGGGAGATCTCGCTGTTTCTCAAGGAGACCAATCAGGAAGCTCCGCACCACACGCAATTGGACGAGCGTACGAGCTGGTTCTACGAGGCCGTCGGCGTCTCGGTGGGCATGATGGGCCGCGCCGTCGGTGTCGGGCAGGTGTACCTCGAGGCTGCGAAGGACAGCGAGGGCCGCTGGCTCGATGGCGGGAAGACCTATCGCCTCAGGGTGCCGAAGGACGTTCCTGTGGCGCAGTTCTGGTCGGTCACCGTGTACGACAACGAGACCCGCTGCTTCGTGAACACGGGTGTTTCGCCCGATCGTTCGTCGCGTGACGCCATCGTCACGAACGCCGATGGATCGGTAGACCTCACGTTCGGCCCCGCGGCCCCCGCAGGCTCGCCCGAGAGCAACTGGATCAAGACGCTCCCGGGCAAAGGCTGGTTCAGCTACTTCCGACTCTACGGCCCGACCCAGCCCTATTTCGACCGCTCCTGGGTGCTGTCCGACATCGAGTTGATCAAGTAACCGGGGCGGCGACAGACGCCGCCTCGACCGCGGGAAACGCTTCGAGTTGCCGCATGCTTGTCTTCCCCACGCAGATGTCGAGCATCCTGCCGAAGCGTCGGAACACGCTCTCCTGCCGGTAGGGCAGGCCGTGCTCGAGACACAACGCCTTCACACGGGGCTGGATCAGGCAATACTGCCGCATCGGGAGGTCGGGAAAGAGGTGGTGCTCGATCTGGTAGTTGAGCCAGATGCTCATGTAATCGACCAGTTCCGGGCCGCACCGGTAGTTGGCCGAACCCAGCACCGAGGTCACGTAAAACTCCTCCTTCCGTCCGTAATGGAAGCGGAAGCGGTAGAGGTCGTCGGCGGTGTGATTGGGGCCGATCACGAGGAAGGCGTGGGCGTTGGTGATCGCCTCGGCGAGCAGTTTGTTGATCAACACCGCCAGCACCGCGGCCGAGCCGAGCGGCAGAAAGAGCAGCGGCACGACCACGAAGTGCCAGCTGGCGTAGGGGGCGTAGCACTGCAGCCACAGCCGTCGCACCGCCGGCCGCCGGAAGTCGAGGACGCTTCCCACCGTGAGCACGGCGATCGATTCCTTCCGTGGTCGCCTGCCGCCAGCGGGGTGCATGACGCCGAGCGAGTTGGGAGCGTAGTAGATGATCTTCCAGGTGCAGGCCACGATCGCGACGAGTGCGTATTTGAGGACCACCGGGATCCGCATGCGGCGGAGGAACTCCAGGTGCCGTTCCGCGACGTCGGGATCGCCGTCCTCGCCGGTGTGGTAGTGATGGAGAATGTTGTGTTCGTAGTCCCAGGCTTCGGGCAGAAGCCAGTCGAACCAGTCGATGTAGCGCCGCCAGCCGCGGGCGAAGACCTGGCTCGTGTAGCGACGGGGGATGCCCGGAACGCGGTCGTAGCCGCGATGCAGGATGTGATGCGCCAGCAGCCAGCGTGTGAACTGACCGAGGCTGAGCAGGAAGGCGCTGAACGGATTGGGAATCATCCAGGCCGTGGCATAGCCCAGGAGCGTGGCCACTCGGCCATATCTCTCGATCCGTCGCAGGTGGGCCAGGTCGGCCGGCCCGATGTTCGCATGAGCCTCGACCTTCAGACGGTCGATGGCGGCGCAGAAGCCGGCGACATCGATGTCGCTGAAGTCCTGGAGCACCGCCGTTTCGTGGCCGTGTGTCATGCAGAAACACCGTGGTGGAACCGCCGGGTAGAGAGCGGTGCCTTAAGGCTAGGTTCCGGCCGTCCAACCGACCAGCCCTCGGACGGGGCGGTGGCCAACCGCCAAACTGGGCTTGCCCGAAAACCGCCTGGACGATGAACTTTCGGGGCTGGACTGGGTTTTTCCCCACGGAGTGCGCGGCATGGATGCCCCACGTGCGATCGTTCTCGTCAAGCTCTCCGCCATCGGCGACGTGCTCCACGGCGTGCCTGCCGCGGTCGCACTCAAGCGGGCCTTTCCCGCCACGCGGATCGGCTGGGTGGTCGAGGGCCGCGCCGCCGACGTGCTCGCCGGCCATCCCGCCATCGATCACCTCTTCCGCCTGCCGCGTGGCTGGATGAAATCCTGGCAGGCGGTCCGGTCGCTCCGTCGTCAGCTGCTCGACTTCCGTGCCGAAGTCGCGATCGACATGCAGGGGCTGCTCAAGAGCTCCGTCCCAACCTGGCTCTCCGGCGCCGCCCTGCGGATCGGCCACGCGCGGCCCGAATCCCGTGAGGGAGCCTGGCTGGCCTACACCTTTGCCGTGCCGTCCACCGCCGCACACGTCGTGGACCGCAACTGTGACCTGCTCGAGCCGCTGGGCGTGCGAGAGGCGACGCCCGCGTTCGACATGCCCGACTGGCCCGTGAGCCGCCACCGCATGGAGGAGTGGCTGGCAACGCTCCGGCTGGCGTCCGCGCCGGTCGTGATCAATCCCGGCGCCGGCTGGCCGTCGAAGATCTGGCCGGAGGATCGGTTCGCGGCGGTGGCCCGCGTGCTCCACGACCGTCACGGGCTGACGTCGATCATCGTCTGGGGAGGCGACGAGGAGCGCCGCAGCGCCGAGCGGATCGCCGCAGCCGCTCCGCAGGCGACGGTCGTCGCACCCAAGACATCCCTCCAGGACCTCGGCGCGCTCTGCCCGCTCACGCGGCTCTTCGTCTCGGGAGACACCGGTCCGCTGCATCTGGCGGCCGCGGTGGGCACGCCCTGCGTCGGCCTCTTCGGCCCGGTGCCCGCCGATCGCAACGGCCCCTACGGCCGCATCCACGCCACCGTCGAACCGCCGGCCTCGCTGCGGCCGAAGTGGGACGATCGCAAGACCGACACGCTCGCGATGGCGGGCATCGACGTCGACCGCGTGGTGGCCGCATGCGAACGAATGCTGCCCAAGGCCGAGGCGGCGTAGGCGCCCGAAAAGGGGACGGAGCCAGTGGCGTTCGGCACGGGATGTGCGGGCAACCCGTACTCCCTTGCTTGCGCTGCGGGCTTGGATGATGCCCCCTCCCATGCAAGCCCGACGCGCCAGCGAGGGAAATCCGCGGTCCATCCCCACAAAGCAACCCTAGCCAAGGAAAATCGCGTCGAGCCGATCGACGTGCCGAACCTGTTCTGCCGGCTCCTGGAAGCTCGACTCGAGGCTATTCCGCAGGAGCGTGTAGGCATCGGCCGCCGTCAGCGGCAGGCTTGCACATGCCTGACGGAGATTCTCGTTGACGTAGCCGCCGAAGTAGGCGGGATCATCTGAATGCACGCTCGCCCGCAGGCCCGCGGCGAGCAGCTTCGGCAGATTGTGGTGGGCGAGCGAGTCAAACACGCGGAGCTTCACGTTGGAGAGCGGGCAGACCGTCAGCGGAATCCGCTCCCGCACCAGCCTCGCCACCACGGCCGCGTCCTCCAGGCACCGCACGCCGTGGTCGATCCGTTCGGCACCGAGTGCATCAAGGGCCGCCGTGATCGAGGCGGGCGGCCCCTCTTCTCCCGCATGGGCGACGGCGTGGAGGCCGAGCCTGCGGCAGCGGTCGAACACCCTCGTAAACTTCTCCGGCGGGTTCCCCCGCTCGCCGGAATCGAGGCCGACGCCGAGCAGATGCTCACGGAAAGGCTCGGCCCGTTCGAGCGTCTCGAAGGCCTCCCGTTCCGTGAGATGCCGCAGGAAGCACATGATCAGGGCGGCAGAGATGCCGAGTTCGGCGCGAGCCCGGGCGATCGCCCGCGACATGCCGCCAATCACCGTCTCGAAGGGCACGCCCCGCGCGGTGTGGGTCTGCGGATCGAAGAAGATCTCC
>CAYSPN010000153.1:0-3063 GCA_964432895.1 uncultured Candidatus Kuenenia sp. | reverse complement strand
ACGGAATACACGGGCCGATGGGGTGTGCTCGATCTGCAGAACACGTTCGGACTGTCGCTCAACAAGGCGCTCGAGGTGTCGGACCACAATCCCGTCTGGGCCGCCTTCCGTCCGTGGGAGACGCGGCAGGTGGCGGGGGCGGCCATGCCGTCGGGCCTCACACAGTAGCGGGCGGCATGGGCAGCATGGGCGTCACGCCATCAGCGCCCGCACGTGGCTGGCCGCCGCGGAGGCGAGGCCGGCGAGGTTGTAGCCCCCTTCGAGCGTCGAGACGACCCGGCCGCCGCAGTGCTGCGCCGCGATCTCCTTCACGATGCTCGTCAGTTCGGCAAAGTCTTCGTCGGTGAGTTTGAAGCCACCGAGCGGGTCGTCGATCCGCGAGTCGAAGCCGGCCGACACGAGCACGAGATCGGGCCTGAAGGCCTGGGCCGCGGCCACGAGCTTTTCCCGAAACGCGCCGACGATCTCGTTGCGACCCGAGCCCGCAGGGAATGGACAGTTGATTGTCAGTCCTACGCCGGCTCCCTTGCCGGTCTCGGTTGCGGCCCCCGTGCCTGGATAGAGCGGATGCTGGTGGGTGTCGAAGAAGAGCACGGTGCCGTCCTCGTAGAAGATGTCCTGAGTGCCGTTGCCGTGGTGCACGTCCCAGTCGGCGATGAGCACGCGGCCCACGCCGTGCTTCGTCTGCGCGTGCCGCGCGGCGATCGCGACGTTGTTGAAGAGGCAGAAGCCCATACCCTTTTTCGGCGTGGCATGATGCCCAGGGGGCCGAACCACGGCAAACGCGTTTCGCAAGCGGCCTGCCAGCACCTCATCGACCGCGGCCAGCAGTCCCCCGGCGGCCAGCCTCGCGACTTCCAGCGATCGCGCGGAAAGCGGCGTGTCGCCGGTGGAGAGTCGGTGCAGGCCCTCGGTCGTGTCCTCGTTGACGATCCGCAGGTAGTCGGCCGAGTGGCACCGCAGGATCTCCTCGTCGGTCTCGGCCCGTGGCGTGATGGTCCTGGCCTTGTCGAGGAGCCCATCGGCCTGGAGCCGTTCCACGATCGCGGTCACGCGGCCGGGCTGCTCAGGATGCCCCTCGCCAGTGAGGTGCTCGACGTAGGCCTCGGCAATCACGAGGCCGGTGGTGGGGACGGAGGTGCTCGGCATGTCCTGGAGTCTATCGGACTCGCTCGGTCAGACTCACCTGCGGCTCGTGTATGCGGCACGCCGGCGGCACTACCTGAAGGTGACCGAGGCCGACTTTGAGCGGGCTGCCGGTTGCCCTGCACATTACCCGGCACACTCACCGCTCATCAGCAGTCATCAGGAGCCATCAACCCTGCATGACTCCCGCGAAAAAACGCTGGACGTGCAGAAAACACTAGAAAACCAGTACCCTCGACAGGGAGAGAACAAACCCGGTTTCACTCGGAAAAAACGGAAGGGCAGCGGGTCGCCCGGCACACAATCCGGCACACGCCCTGCAAGCGGCCGACGGTCGCGGAAGGGAGGTGCCCGATGATGCACCTCCGACAGCCCATCCAGATGGCGTTGGGCCGGCCGCTCAACGTCCTGATCCATGCCCGGTTCTCCACCGAGGAGCAGCGGCAGTCGAGCATCGACGACCAGATTGCTCTGTGCCAGGCCTTCCTGGCCGCTTGCCTGCCGAAGGGGCACGCCCCCGAGCAGGTCGATGTGCAGTTCATCCGCGAGCCGGAGATATCCGGAGAACTGGCCTCGCGGCCGGGGATCAACCAGGTCTGGGCCGGGATCGAGGCCAAGCGGTGGGATCTGATTCTCGCCGAGGAGTCGAGCCGGCTCTACCGTCACCACACGAAGGCCGGCGAGCTTTTTGAGTCTGCCGTCGATGCTGGGATCAGGATCATCTGTCCGTCGGACTATATCGACACGGCCGATGACGACTGGCCCGACCGGCTGAATATGTGCCAGATGCAGCACTCGCGGACGAACTTCTACGGTCGGCTGCGGATCCGTCGTGCTCACGACGGCCTCTGGGCAAAGGGGGCCGCCGTCGGCAATACGGTGATCGGCTACAGGCGTCGGTCGACGGTGCCACCCACGGCGACGGAGCCGGCGAAGGGACCGTTTTTCGACGAGATCGACGAGGAGACGGCGGCGGTCATCCGCGAAGTGTTCGAGCGGATCGCCAACGGCGAGCCGGCGTGGGCGGTGGGCGAGTGGCTGGATTCGATCAAGTTTGCGAAGGCGTCCTGGTCCAGGCAGGCGAAGTGGACGGCTGGCAACGTCAACGCGATCATCCGGCGGACGATCTACCGGGGCTTCGAGACGTTCCGCAAGAAGGTCTCGAAGCGGAAGCTCCGCACCGGCAAGTCGGAGCCGGTCTGGAATGACGAGGATAAGATCCAGACCCGCGTCAGCGAGCACCTGCGGATCGTTCCGGATTGGCTCTGGTACAAGGCCAACGAAGTGGTCGACGAGCGGCGGGTGTTCAAGAAGCCCGTCCGCGGCGCCGGCCATCCGCTGCGGGGCACCACCCGGGACCGCAAGGGACTCTTCTCGCAGATCCTCGTCTGCGGTGTCTGTGGTGAGCCGATGTATTCCTACGGTGCGAAGAGCGGTGACTATCGCTGCTCGGCATCCGCCAAGGGAAAATGCTGGAACCGCGCCTACTGCATGCGGGAGCGGATGCAGCCGGCGGTGCTGGCGACGGTCGTGGATGCGGTGCTGTCGCTCGACGGGGCGCGCGAGGCTCTTCTGGCCCGCGTGGCGCAACTCCACAAGCAGGGTGGGCCGGCGGCAGCCGAGCTCAAGGCCCTGGAGAAGGAGCAGCGGAAGCTCGAGTCGGCCGTCGAGCGACTGGGGGCGGCGATCGAAGATGGCGAGGGTGCCGTCGCGTCGCTTTCCACACGCCTGGCGGCCCGCGAAAAGGATCTGGCAGTCGTGCGGTCGCGTCTGGAGGAGCTTTCCAGACGGGCGGGCCGCGATGAAAAGCTGCCGGGGCCGGCGGAGCTGCTGCGGCATCTGGAGAGCGTGAAGGACGGTCTCGGCAGCGACGAAGGCCGGGCGGCGGTAATTCTCCGCAGCCTTTTGGATGGGCCG
>CAYSPN010000152.1:0-11497 GCA_964432895.1 uncultured Candidatus Kuenenia sp. | reverse complement strand
GGCGGCAGGGTTTTCACGGCGTCCTGATAGCCATGAAGCCCGAGGGCGATCTGCTTCATATTGTTGGAGCATGCCGATCGCCGCCCCGCTTCTCTGGCTGCCTGCACGGCCGGCAAGAGCAGCCCCACGAGCGTGCCGATGATGGCGATGACAACGAGCAGCTCGACCAAGGTGAACCCGCCCCAACGCCTTGCTGGTTTCGGCGAAGCACTCGCAGCCGTGGTAAGCACAAACCCCTCCTTCCAGGTAAACACACCCTTTCCTAAGACTCGATTACTATATCCATCTCTCGTTGATTTTCAAGTCTTTTGCGCGTTTCGGCGTTACGACCGCTCAATCCTGCGCGTTGGTCAGTACCCGCCCCTGTAGCCCCGATCAGCAGCTTTCCCTGCGGACGCTCAGGCCAGCAGGTCGTGGACGACGTTGCCGGCGATGTCGGTGAGCCGAAAGTCACGGCCCTGGGCGCGGAACGTGAGCCGCAGGTGGTCGATGCCCAGCAGGTGCAGGAGCGTGGCGTGGAGATCGTGCACCGTCACGGGATTCTCGACGACACCGTAGCCGAGCTCGTCGGTCGCGCCGTAACTGATGCCCGGCCGGATGCCGCCGCCGGCCAGCCAAATCGAAAACGCCTTCATGTGGTGGTCGCGGCCGTTGCCCTGCGCCATCGGCGTCCGGCCGAACTCGGTACCGAAGACGACCAGCGTCTCGTCGAGCATGCCGCGCCGCGCGAGATCCTCGATGAGGGCCGCCGCGCCACGATCGACCTCGCCGGCGGTACCCTTCACGTGGTCCTTGACGGTGCTGTGGTGGTCCCAGTCGCGATGGTAGAGCTGGATGAACCGCACCCCACGTTCGGCCAGCCGGCGGGCCAGCAGGCAGTTGGCCGCGAAGGAGCCGTCGCCGCCCCGGGTGCCGTAGAGGGCGAGCGTCTCCGGCGATTCGTCCGAGACGTCGAGCAGCTCGGGCACGCTCGTCTGCATCTTAAACGCCAGCTCGTATTGGGCGAGCCGCGCGGTGATCTCGGGATCGTCGATCACCTCGTTCCGCAGGCCGTCGAGCTGCGTGACGGCGTCGAGCATCGCCCGCTGGCCGGAGAGCGTGATGCCGGCGGGCGGCCGAACATAGTGCACGGCGTCGCCGGTGGAGCGGAACTCGACCCCCTGAAAGCGACTCGGCAGGAAGCCGGAATGCCATTGGCGGCTGGCGATCGGCTGCGTCTGGCCGAACTTCCCCGTGCTCACCATCACGACGAATCCGGGAAGGTCGTGGGCTTCGCTGCCCAGGCCATACCAGGTCCAGGCGCCGGCGGCAGGCCGGCCCGCGACCATGGCGCCGGTATTCATGAAGGTATGGGCGGGATCGTGGTTGATCGCCTCGGTGTGCATGCCCCGGACGATCGCGATGCGGTCGGCGATCCGCGTCGAGATCTCGGGAAAGATTTCGGAGATCTCCTGGCCGCTCGCGCCCGCCTTGCGGAAGGCATGCTGCGGCGCGAAGCACTTGAGGGCCTGGCCTTGCAGCTGCGCGATCTGTTGCCCCTTTGTAAAGCTCTCCGGCATCGGCTGGCCGTGCATCTCCGCGAGCTTCGGCTTGTGGTCGAAGGTGTCGAGGTGGGACATGCCGCCGGCCATGTAGAGCCAGATCACCCGCTTGGCCTTCGGCGGCACGTGAAATCCCTGGAGCACGCCGGGCCAGCTGGCGACGTCGGGCGTCGCCGTGGCGGCCGCCGCCGTCCGGGAGCCGAGCGGCTGCCCGAGCGCGCCCAGGGCGATCGCGCCCAGGCCGCCGGAAGCGGACGACAGAAACGCACGGCGACGCAGCATCGAGTCGAGGTCCATCGCAAGGCTCCTTACACCTGATCGCTCGGGCGGATCAGTTCCGCGCAAACGTCTCCTGCATGTTGAGCACGGCCCGCGCCGCCGCGGTCCAGGCCGCCAGTTCCACCGCATCGATGTCCGTCGGCGCCGGCAGAGCGCCGACTGCCGCGATCTTGCGAGCGGAATCGGCGTCCGCGGCAAGCGCCGTCCTCTGCCCGTCCGCGAGCCGCACGACGATGTCGACCTCCGCGGCGGCCGGCATCCGGCCCACCGCCCGCCGCAGCATGAAGCGGGCACGCGCCTCGGGCTCGGCGCCTGCCTCGCGGATCGCCTTCGTCGCCAAGGCCCGCGCGGCCTCGACAGCAGCCGGATCGTTCAGGAGCACGAGCGCCTGCAGCGGCGTATTCGACCGCGGCCGCCGGGCGACGCATTCCTCGCGGCTCGGCGCATCGAAGACCAGCATGGCGGGATGAAGATACTGCCGCTGCCAGTGGACGTACATCCCGCGGCGATAGAGCTTCTCTCCGCTGTCGGCGGTGTAGGTTCGCTTCGGGAAGTTGAGATAATCCCAATAGCCGTCGGGCTGATACGGTTTGACGCTCGCCCCCCCGACCGTGGGCACGAGCAGCCCGCTCACGGCGAGCAGCGTGTCGCGGACGAACTCCGCGTCGATCCGCTGCCGATTCTGCCGGGCCAGCAGCCGATTCTCCGGATCGCGATCGATGAGGCCACGCGGCGCGACGCTCGCCCGCCGATACGCCTGGCTCATGACGATCGTCTTGAGCAGGTGACGAATGTCCCAGAGACCGGCGTTGCCGTCGCCATCGCGGAGTTCGCAGGCCAGCCAGTCGACGAGTTCGGAATGGCTCGGCGGCTCACCCTGGGAGCCGTGGTCGTCGAGCCGCCGTGAGAGCCCCTGGCCGAAGCAGACGGCCCAGAGACGGTTGGCGAGCACCCGGGCGACGAGCGGATTTTCCTTGGCAAACAGCCAGTCCGCGAGATCGATCCGCGACCGCTGCCCGTTGGCCTGTAGCTCCGGCGCCAAGAAGGCGGGCGGGGCGGGATCGACCACGGCGCCCGACTCATCCATCCAGTTGCCACGGGGCAGCACACGGACGGTCCGCCGCGGCCCCGCCACCGTCACCGGCACGAGCGGCACGCCGTCGAGAAACGCGGCCCGGGCCTTTTCGGCGGCGGCCAGGGACTCGCGGCGGTCCTTCCACTCCGGAGCGATCGAGCGATGATGCGCCGCGATCGCGGCCGTCTCCTCAGGCATCCGCTCCGCCGCGGGCTTCTCGAGCGCCTGCCGCACCGCCTGCGGGAAGTCGCTGGGGCCCGAGTTGTCAACTGACTTGGCCGCAATGCCGACGCGAAACCGGCCGAGCGTGTAGCCCTTGCCGTGATGCTGCCCGATCGAGACGACCAGCCTCATGCCGGCCGGCACGTCCACCGGCTCCGCCGGCCGTACGACGAGCCAGTGGCTCTTGCCGACCTGCTCGTGCACGGCCCAGCCCACCGTCGGCCCGCTCGCATCGCCGTCGATCGTGTAGGCGGCGAGCCATTTTCCTGAGGGCGTGTATTCGCCGGCGACCGACTGCTCGAAGTCGGCGGCGGCGTGGACGAGCCGGATCAGCGCGTCGTCGGGTTGCGGTTCCGGGCAGTCGCTCGCCGCAGCGGGCCGCAGGGCGGCGGTCACCTCGGTGACGACGAAGTTGCCATTGCCGGCCCGCCCCGGCCCGCCAGCCGGGAGCTTCTTGTCGGCGACGGCCTCGAGCCGAATCGCTCCCAACGGCCCGAGCGGCAGGTCGAAGACGAGCGTGGTGTCGTCCTCGTCGGGCCGCGGTCCTTGGGCCATGACGGAGTGCTCGCCTGCGGTGACGAGCGTCGCGCCGCGGGCGCTTGCCATCGACAGCGGCACGAGCGTCTCGAACCGAGGCAAGTTCGCCAGCGACGCCGCCCACTCCTCGCGGGATCGGGCCAGTTCCGGAGTCTCGGCATCGTAGGCCTGCCGCGATTCGGACAGCAGACGATCGAGGTCGGCCAGGCGCGTGGCTTCGTCGGGAGAGAAAAAGCGATCCATCTCTCCCCAGATACCGCCCTTCGCCGCGGCCGCCGGGTTGAAGGAATAGATGCCCTGCTCCTTGATGTCCGCGAAGAACGCCGCGAGGGAGTAGAAGTCGCGGGTCGTGAAGGGGTCGTACTTGTGGTCATGGCATTCGGCGCAGCCGACCGTCGAGCCGAGCCAGGCGCCGCTCACGGCCCGCACGCGATCGGCGGCGTACTTCGAGAGATATTCCTTGGTCTGACCGCCCCCCTCGGCGCTCATCAGCGCCAGCCGGTTGTAGACGGCGGCGAGCCGCTGTTCCTGGGTCGCCTGCGGCAGCAGGTCTCCCGCCAGCTGCGCCCGGCTGAAGGCATCGAAGGGCATGTTCTCCCGAAACGCCCGGATCACCCAGTCGCGATACGGCCAGACGTTCATCGGCTGATCACCGTGGAATCCTACGGTGTCGGCGTAGCGGGCCAGGTCGAGCCACCACTGCGCCATCCGTTCAGCATGATGCGGGCTCGCCAGCACGCGATCCACGAGCCGCTCCCAGGCGGCCTCCGAGCGATCGCTCTCGAAGGCATCGACGGCGGCGGGCTCCGGCGGCAAGCCTGTCAGGTCGAGAAAAAGGCGGCGGACGAGCGTGGAGCGATCCGCCTCCCCGACGGCTACGATTCCGTCGCGAGCCAACTCCCGATCCACGAAGGCATCGATCGGGCTTGCGGACTTCGGGCCCGCTCCGCTCGGCACGTCCGGCCGCACGAGCGGCTCATACGCCCAGTGGCCTTGATAGGCCGCGCCACTGTCGATCCAGCGGCGCACAAGCGCCACCTGCTGATCCGTGAGCGACTTGCCGGTGTCGGGCGGCGGCATTCTGAGATCGGGATCGGACGACGTGATCCTCTCGAGGATCACGCTTCGCCCGCTGGCCCCCGGCACGATCGCCGCGTGGCCGCCGAGATCGGCCGTTGCGCCGGCGAACGTGTCGAGCCGCAGGTCGGCCGCCCGGTTCTCTCCGTCGGGGCCATGGCAGGCGAAACAGTTCTCGGAGAGGAGTGGCCGGATGTCGCGATCGAACCGGATCTCTGGCTCGGCCGCTGCGGCCCCGCCCGCGGCCAGCAATTCCAAGGCCACCCAGACACACCCCTTCACCAACGACGACGAACGTCTTACTGCGGAATCCATGGGACACGCAACCGGAAAGTGGATAAACGAACCTTGGCTAGCGACACTTTGTAAGCGACGCTTACTTATTATCCTAGCACCATGGGACGAGGGGGACAAGCCATTTCCCGCCGTGGTTCCGCAGTCCCAGCAGCAAGGCAGGTAAACGAGTCACTCGGCCTACCTAATCGTGACGTCGATGGCCTCGACCGCCCGGATCGCCGCCTCGCCGAGCGGCTGACCGGCCGCGTCGCGAAGGATGTTGTCCTCGCCGCGCACGTCTCGGGCCCAATCGATGAGAATCGCCGGGGTGCCGTTCCGCACGATCGCTCAGAGGTTGCTTCAATCCCATGCCGCTCCGTCTCACTCCATGTCGAGTTCGACGCTCACCCGACGGCTGCTTACGTCACAGGCAAACCCGCTCGTGGAAGGATTCCGGTACTTCGCGGGGATGTTGTCGACCTGCTTTGGCTCCAAAGAAGGCATCGCCTTGCCGCCGTAAAGGATAGCCCGGTCAATGGCACCTCCGCACCGGTCTTCCGGCTGATGAGCGACTCGTGAGCCTCGGGAGGAGCGGCCCGGGCGTCGGGAACGGGTTTCTCGAAACGCCCCGCATCCGCTTTGGTGGCGTTTTTCTAGCGTCTGCGCAGACCGCGGCCCAGTCGGCCGTTCCCGGGGCTTCGACGCCTCGCGTCTGACGCCGGTCAGAGGCTTTGGATGTCGATCGCGGGCAGCTCGTCGGGCGACGCCTGAAAGATTGCCCGGTCGTCGTGGGCTTGGACAATCTCGCCCCAGTCGGTGGGTGGGCCACGAGCGGGCGACACCGGCGGCGGCTCAAGCGGCTCACGCAAGTGTGTCAGGATCTTCCGGATCGGCCCCGGCTCTGTAATGAACGCGATCAGGCCCACCCCCGGCAGGGTCATATTTTTAGCGGTGGAATTGTGTCCGGGTGGCGGCCAGCCGTCTGGGGCACGTATCTGCCGACCGAGACGTTGTGGAGCATCACCCAACGAGCTGCCGCGTCCTATTGCGGCCGTCTCCCCCACCCGCCGCTCGTCCTCGCACTATCGAGCCCGAGTCTATCTGAGCAAGAACACGTCACGGTAACGGCGTGCTCAACACCACCAGCGAGGATAACGATGGACAGCAACGTCAAGGCTCTGATCGTCAAGAAGTTCAAGGATGCCGAACTCGATCTCGATGTCGGCCGCCATTGGGTCGATGAGACGGTCGTGGTTCGGGTTTCGGGCACCGTCGAGCGTCATGAGAATCAGTGGATCGCCCCGACGATCAGCATTCCACTGATCCCCACAATCGCCTTCTTCTGGGAGCGGCTGGGCGTCGAGAAGGATTACGCCATGGGCGTTCTGCGGGAGGCCATCACCGAGGCGATGCGGGCCAAGGTGGACGAATCGCCCAGCATCAAAAGCAAGATGGATGATGTGGCCGAGGCCGTGGCTGCAGTGAAACGGGATCTGATCGGCGAGCTGCCGAAGATGCGTCGTGCCGGCCGGACCGATGTCAGCGACCTGCAGGTCTCGGTGAACAGCCTGACGCCTGTCTCGGAGCCGCTCTACGCCGTGGCTTGATTTCGCTGGTGGGGTGCCGGGGTGGCGGGTTTGGCCTGCCGCCCCGGCATCTATCCGGGCCGCCGCTAGGTCCACGGATTTGAGGATTCCTCAAATCGGTACCTTTTTCCGACCCTTCGCCGGCGAAACTGGCGAATGCGGCGAAACTGGATATGCTCTCCGAAGTCATTGACCGGTAACGACTAACGGTCGATTTCGTGACTTCTTCGGGAGTTGCGAAATCGATCCGCCTCAAACTTCGGAACCGAGGGTTGCAGGTTCAATTCCTGCCGGGCGTATTCATTTGGCGATCCAGTGGCGGAGCGAGGCCCGAAGGGATCACGACGCCGGAGAGCAGCCTGCAGGTTCGAGTCCTGCCGGGCGTATTCATTTGGCGATCCAGTGGCGGAGCGAGGCCCGAAGGGATCGCGACGCCGGAGAGCAGCCTGCAGGTTCGAGTCCTGCCGGGCGTATTAGAGAGCACTGGGAAACCAGTGCTTTTCGCATTTCAGGAGAGCGGGAAGTTTCGTCGCGTTATCAAAAATCCTCAAATCTGTACCGGCTTGAGGGCGGGTCGGGGGCACTGTATCGATGCGGGATGCCTGATCTGGCGCAGTGAATTCGCCGGCAAAAGCCTCCCGCAATTCACCGGAAAACGCAGACTCAGCCTACTTGGCGGTCCGGCTTGCCGAGTTTCTTGGCGATCTCGCCCACCAGCGGCCAGGCTGAGGTTGGTAGATTCCGCCGGCTGTCTGCTGTGTTGCCGCCCCATCCTCCCGAGAATACCGGATACTCGCAGAGCTGGTTTGTCGGCTCCAATGGGAGCAGAGGTGCCCTTAATGGAATCGTGCGTATCCTTCCGCGTGATACTTGCTCTTGCCGCCACTGCGTTGGCTGCTGGGGCAGTGGCCGGAGCGCCACCCAATATCGTTCTCGTGATCACCGATGATCAGGGCTACGGTGACCTCGGCCACACCGGCAACCCGGTCGTGAAGACGCCCCATCTCGATGCCCTCGCGGCCGAGTCAACGAGCCTCACCAACTACCATGTCGCCCCCACCTGCTCGCCGACCCGTGCCGCCCTGATGACCGGCCACTGGACCAACCGGACGGGTGTCTGGCATACGATCAACGGTCGCTCGATGCTCCGTGAAAACGAGGTCACGCTCGGCCAGTTGCTCCAAGACAACGGTTATGTCACCGGCATGTTTGGCAAGTGGCACCTCGGCGACAACTATCCCTATCGACCGGAAGACCGCGGCTTCGCCCAGGTCTATCGCCATGGTGGCGGCGGCGTGGGCCAGACGCCCGATCTCTGGGACAACGCGTACTTCGACGGCCGGTATTTTCACAACGGCGAGATCACCCCCGCCAGTGGCTTCTGCACCGACGTGTTCTTCCGCGAGGCGCAGCGGTTCATTTGCGCGCAGGCGGTGGCCGGCAAGCCCTTCTTCGCCTACATCAGCACCAATGCGCCCCATGGCCCCCTGCATTGCCCCCAGGACTACCTCGATCGCTACGCAGACCAGCCCGCCCGCATCGCCGCCTTCTACGGCATGATCACCAACATCGATGACAACATCGGGGCCACGCGGACGCTCCTCCAGGATCTGGGCATCGCCGACAACACGCTCTTCATCTTCACGACCGACAACGGCACGGCCTCTGGCGAAAAGGTTTTCAATGCCGGCATGCGGGGCAAAAAAGGGAGCGAATATGACGGCGGCCATCGCGTCCCTTTCATCGCACACTGGCCGGCCGCCGGCTGGAATCGCCGGCATAGCAGCAACATGCTCTGCCATGCCGTCGATGTGGTGCCGACCCTCGTGGCGCTGGTCGGTGGCACCAAGCCGGCGGAGTTGAAATGGGACGGGCGATCCATCCGCCCGCTCCTCGACCCAGCAGTTGATACTGATTGGGCCGACCGGATGCTCGTGACCGATTCCCAGCGGGTTCGCGATCCGGTCAAATGGAAGCAGACGGCCGTGATGTCGCAGCGGTGGCGGCTGGTCAACGGTCGGGAACTTTATGACATGGACGCCGACCCAGGTCAGCAGCGCAATCTCGCCGCCGACCATCCCGGGCAGGTGGCGGCGATGACGGCGTTTTACGACGTCTGGTGGGCCGAACTCGAGCCCACCTTCTCTCGCACCACCGAGATCCCGCTCGGCCATCCCGACCATCCGCGGGTGAGCCTCACCGGCCATGACTGGATCGGAGCCGAGCAGGCCTGCCCGTGGAATCAGGAGATGATCCGTGCCGCTCAAAGTGAACGCCGTCACGATGGCTACTGGGCCGTGCGGGTCGTCACGCCGGGCACCTACACCTTCGCGGTGCGCCGGTGGCCGGCCGAGGCAGACCATCCAATCACCGCTCCGCTGCCTCCGGGGGCGGACGTGCCGGGGGCGACGAAGGCCTTTCGCACCACGCCGGGCAAAGGCCTGGCCGTCGTCTCAGCGACGCTTCGGATCGACGGCACCGACCTGGCCACAAAGCCCTTGACGGCATCAGATACGCTGGTCTCCTTCACGGCGCCGCTGGGAGCCGGCTCCTATCGCCTGAGCCCGGTTTTCACCACCACGCAAGGTGACGAGGTGGGGGCCAATTACTGCATCGTCACCCCGGCCACCGCCGAGGAGTGATCACCACCGTCAGCCACTCGCCGCGGTCGCCCGCTCGAGTCCGTCCTCCCGCCGCATGCCGGAGCGCCCATGAATCGCCTTTCGCTGTTTCTCATCGCCCTCGTGTCGTGCATGGTGGCGCTACCGGTCGTCGCCGATGTCCCCCGCCCGAAGCCGAACATCGTCTTCATCTTCGCCGACGACTGGGGCTGGGGTGACCTCTCATGCCATGGGAACACATGGCTCAAAACGCCGAACCTCGATCAGTTCGCGAGCGAGGGCATCGATTTCGCGCAGTTCAACGTCCTCAATCCCGTCTGCTCGCCCAGTCGTGCGGCGTTGATGACTGGCCTGTATCCCGCCCGCTTCTGCATCCATCAGCACTTCGCTACGCCCGCGCAGAATCACGCACGCAACATGCCTGATTGGCTCGATCCGCAGGCAGTGACCCTGCCGCGGCTGCTCAAGCAGGCTGGCTACAAGACAGGGCATTTTGGAAAGTGGCACCTGACCAACCGCGAGACGCATGGGGCGCCAAAACCGGAGGCCTATGGCTATGACGAAGCCGCCGTCTTCAACGGCGGCGCGGAATGGCCGTCGGTGGATCTGCACGCGACCGCACCGAATACGGCGGCCTTCATCAAGGCGAACAAGGATAAGCCGTTTTTCATCAACGTGTGGTTGCACGAGAGCCACACGCCGCATGTCCCAACCAAGGAATCCATGGAGAAGTGGAAGCACCTCGACGAGCAAAAGCAGGTCTATGCGGCCGTCATCACCGATGGCGATGACGCCGTGGGCTTGATCCTGGATGCGCTCAAAGAGGCCGGGGTTGAAGACAACACGCTTGTCCTGTTCTCCAGCGACAACGGTCCTGAATCCACCGGCACGCAGAAGGGGTTCGCCGCCAAGGACGACCACACCGGTTCGCAAGGGTATGGCACGTATTACAGCATTGGCGACACCGGCGGGTTGCGTGGCCGCAAGCGGAGCCTGTTCGAGGGCGGCGTGCGAGTGCCGTTTCTTGTGCGCTGGCCTAACGGCGTACCGGCAGGCACGAAGAACGAGACGACGGTCCTCACGGCCGTCGATATGCTGCCGACGCTCTGCTCCGCTGCCGGCGTCACGCTGCCAGAAGGGTACGCAAGCGACGGTGAGAACCTGTTCGATGCACTCTCCGGCGAAGTCGTGTCGCGCACGCGTCCGATCTTCTGGGAGTGGCGAGGAACCGTGCGAGAGCCTGATTGGTGGCCGCGGCTCGCGGTGCGCGATGGCGACTGGAAACTCGCGATCGCCAACGAGCCGGGCCGTGCCGAGTTGTATCGCCTCAGTGACGACCGCGGTGAAGCGCGAGACATGGCGGCCGAGCACCCCGAGATCGTCGCCCGGCTCTCTACCATGGCCGCGGAGTGGGTGAAAGCGCTTCCCGCGAGCCCTGCCGAGGCCTGCATTGACCGGTCGGGCCGAGCACGCTCTCCCTCACGGAAACAAGGGGTTTCTGCCCGTCAGGGCTCCGGAACGAGCGTCGTTGATCCACCCGCCGAAGCGAGGTAATCACCGGCTCCGCGAGCGCTGCGGAGCCCTGCGCCTGGAAGTGCACGTTGCCAGGACCGACGAAGACCTCGGCATCCTGGCAAGCCCCTGCGAGGCGATGAAGGCGAAGACGAACGATTCGCCAGCATCACGAGCAAGATGGACGACGGGACCGGGGCGGTGCCGCCGGTCAAGCGGAACCTGATCGGCGAGCGGCCGTGGATGAGGCGAGCCGGGAGAACCGTTGTCAGCGACCTGCAGTTGGCATTCAACGAGCTGTCGCCGGTCTCGGAGCCTCTCTGCGCCATCGCCTGATTTCGCTGGTGGGGTGCCGGTTGGTGGACTTGGCATGCCGCCCCGGCACCTTTCCGGGCAGGCGGCAAGTCAACGGATTTGAGGATTCCTCAAATCGGTACCTTTTTCCGCCCTCTGGGCGGTGAAGCTGGCGGGGCAGGCGAAACCGGATATGCCCTCGGAAGTCGTTGACCGGCAACCACTAACGGTCGATTTCGTGATTTCTTCGGGAGTTGCGAAATCAATCCGCCTCAAACTTCGGAACCGAGGGTTGCAGGTTCGAGTCCTGCCGGGCGTATAAAAGAGGGATCCAGTGGCGGAGCGAGGCCCGAAGGGATCGCGACGCCGGAGAGCAGCGTGCAGGTTCGAGTCCTGCCGGGCGTATAAAAGAGGGATCCAGTGGCGGAGCGAGGCCCGAAGGGATCGCGACGCCGGAGGGCAGCCTGCAGGTTCGAG
>CAYSPN010000151.1:0-14399 GCA_964432895.1 uncultured Candidatus Kuenenia sp. | reverse complement strand
CGATCGGCATCGGTCAGCTCCATGGCTCGCTCGACGTCGTACGACGAGTTGTCGCGGATGCGGCAGCAGTAGCTACTACCCTTGGCGACGATCGCATTCCAGAGCGAGAACTGTGCATAGCCGCGATCCATCATGTACATGCGGTCTGGTTCGACCGCGCGAGCAAGGACTGCTCGTTCATCGTCCTCGCCTTTGGGCTTGGCAGGGGTCACGTCGATGCGAGACGGCACACCACGCAACACCTCGAACTGTGTGTGGAGTCGATAGCCGCACAGCGGCGCCTTTTGGCCTTGGGAAGCCATGAGAGCCGTGCGACACGAGCGAGCGTCTCGACAACCGATCCGTCAACCGCCGTCAACGTCTGCCCTACGACGTCAAAGCGACCGGCCGACACATCGGGCAACTGATCAAAGAGCTCCTGCGCGATCTCCTTGAGCGGCTCCGGATTGAAGACCGCCACTCCCTCCGAAAGTGAGCCGAGCGAGGCACGCCCGACGCCGAAGTTCTTTCGCACCTTGTCGAGGGTGCCGGCCTGCTGAAGTCCACGCAGGCTGTCGACGATGGGACTGAAGAACCAGAGAAGGATCAGCGAACAATACTGATCCATATGCAGGTCGCGATTGCCTGCCTTGTCACGCTGCGTCCCCACGAAGTGCAGCCGTTCGATCAAACCTTGCAACGCCTTGAAATACTTCAAGCCGTGGATGTCCTCAGGGCGTATCTTGCGGCGAGCTGCTGCCATGGCTCACACTATGGCAACTTCGAGTTCAGGGCGCAACTCGGCCCACCCTCCCTGGATTCGCTGGTTTCTCTGGCGCAAATTTCGTGCCGAACACTACTGGGACGCAACTCGTTTTCATGCGCGGGCAAGTTGAAAACTTGCCGCCACGAGGGGGCGGTGACTGCCGGGCCGAAGACGACCGGAGTCGATGGCTTACGGGGGCCCGAGCAACTCGCTGGCGGCGAGCCCGTGGACAAGCGACCGCAGTCCGTAGCCAGACGGCGCGGCGGCGTCGAGGATTGCATCGACGACGCGCCGATCTGCATACCCGATCTCCGCGCCCGTCGCGTAGCAGGCCATGTGGTGGATGAAGCCACGGGCCAGCCGCCGTGGATCCTCGGCGAGGTGCCGCTTGAGGCCTGTGATGCCGTCGAACGCATAGCCGTCGGGGAGACTCCCGGAGGCATCGACGGTCGGTCCGAGGCGATACGCCACCGGCCAGACAACCCGGCTCCGCTCCGGTGGATCGTCGCCTTTCCCGGCGGTGCGATAGCGGTCACGGAAGCCGCCCACCGGGTCGAACGACTCGAGTGCGAATCCGGGCGGGTCGATCTTCGAGTGGCAGCCCGCACAGGCGGCAACGTCGCGGTGTCTCGCCAGTTGCTCCCGCACGGTCGTCGTGCCACGCGTGTCGGGCTCGATCGCCATCACGTTGGCCGGCGGCGGCGGCGGCCGCTCCCCGAACAGCCGATCCATCACCCAGACGCCCCGTTTCACGGGCGACGTGGTCGTGCCGTTGGCCGTGAGCTTGTGGATCGCCGCCTGGCCGAGCAGGCCGCCCCGCGGACTTTCAGGCGGAAGGGCGACTCGCCGCACCTCGGCCCCTTCAACACCCTTGATGCCGTAATGTTCAGCGAGCCGCTGCGTGAGCATCGCGAAATCGGGATCGAGGAGCGCGGCGATCGGCAGATCCTTGTCGAGCGCCTCGCGAATAAATGCCCTCGGCTCCGCGGCCATGCCTTCGTGCAGAAGGATCGAGTACTCGGGATAGAGATCACGATCGGGCATCGTCTCGTCCAGTCGCCGCAGCTCGAGCCACTGATCGGTGAAGTCGTCGATGAACCGTCGGCTCCGCGGGTCGGCCAGAAGTCGGTCGACCTCCGCCCGCAGGACGGCCGGGTCGGCGAGTCGACCGGAGGCAGCGGCCGACAGAAGCGGTTCGTCGGGTGGTGAGTCCCAGAGCCAGTAGGCGAGCCGCGAGGCGAGGGCCGTCTGGTCTGGCGCGGCATCAGACGGATGAAACAGGAAGGCCGCCGACGTGAGGATCGCAACGTAGGCCCGCCGCATGGCGTCTTCGAAGCATTCCTTCGCGGCGAGTCGTTGCTCGACGAGATGTACGTAGGGCTCGATCTCGTCCGTGGATGCCGGTCGCCGCAGGGCGCTGTTCATGAAGCCGCCGATTAGTCGCCTTGCGTCGGCCACGGGATTGGCCGACTGGACCGTTTCCAATGAGGGCTGCTGCTCGGCCGGCGGAAGGTCGGTGAACTTCGGCCAAAACGCCGACTGTCGCTCGACGGGCCGACGCGCGGGCCGGATAACAGGGTCATCGGCCGGCAGCGGCTCGATCGGAAGACTTCCGAAGAGACGGCGATGGCTTTCGGGCGGCCACGATTCATTGAGCGGACCCTCTATATCGACCCAGTCGAGGGCCACGCCTGCCCCGACGTGGGCCGACGTCGCCCAGTGGCCGTCGCCGTTTACGTGAAGAGTTCCGCCGAACCAGGGTATCGAAACAGGATCCAACACCAGCACCTCCGGCTCGTCGAGCCACGCCATGATCTCTGTCTCGCGGGGCATGAGCGACTTCGCGGTGAACGTCGCCAGATGCCTCCCTTCGCGGTTCTCCCGTGACACCTCATGCGCGCGGAGGGTCACCGCCTGAGGGACAGCGACCGGTTCGATCTTTCCGGCATTCAATTGGAATCCCCAAAGAGACACGCGGATGCGGTACAGCCCTGAATAGATGGGCGATGCCTCGAGCGGCGCGAACGTATCGCCGACATTGGCCATGAGCATGCCGACGCTGCTTTCTCTCTCGGCGATCCTTTGCTTTGTGTAGTACTCGGTGCGGTCGTTTCGATAGATGCTGAAAGGCTCGGTGCCGAATGGATTCTTCGGCGGCCCGTCGGGCTTCGTGAACGGAAAAGCTGGATCGGGCTGCATCCCGGCAAGCAGGATGTAGGAGCCTCTCACCAGGTTGTATTGCATCCGCCAAATCGACGCCGGGTAGATCCGTCGCTTCGCAACCGGTGGCGGCGTGCTCCGCGTCGCAATCGCGACATCGAGCGCCGCCTCGGCCGCCGCCGTGTAGGCCGCCATATGGATCGGCGAGAGATCCTGCCCGTCCGCAACCTTGTCGTAGCCCGCGATCCTGCCATCGGGAGGCAGGAGGTCGCGAAGATCGAGGTGCGGCAGGGCGAGCAGGTCGCGGAGCGTGTTTTCATATTCACTCCGGGTCATCCGGCGGATGCCTGCGCGGCCGTCGCGGGCGATCCGCCGGCGGTCGGCCGTCGCGAGCGCGTCGGCCAGTCGCGACACGATGGCCGCCCGCTCGTCGGGGGCCGGCTGGGCCGCCTCGGCCGGCGGCATCTCGCCGGCGGCGATCCGGTCGTGGATGGTTACGTAGCGTTCGAACGCCGCGGGATCGTCGAGGTCGGCCGAGAGCTTCGAAAGGTCGAGCCCGGCCTCCGGAGAGCCGCCCGAGTGGCAGTCAAGGCAATGACGCGAAGCAAACTCCTCGAACCGCAGCGCATCGCCCTCGGCCGGCCGGCCCGCGAGGCCGCCGAGGATAAGACACGCGACGATGCATAAAAACCGCTTCATGCGACGTCAAGCCCTCGCAGGGTTCCGGTGCTCGTGGAGAACGAGTCGGCCTCGATCCCCAGCCGCTGGAGCATCGTCACGAACAGGTTGCAGAGCGGCTCGTTCCGCTGCTCGTCGAACTCGAGATGCCCGCCGTGCCGGAAGCCGCCGCCAGCGAGCACCAGCGGCAGGTTCGTGGACGAGTGCGCGTTGGCGCTTCCCAGCCCGCTGCCGAAGAGGACCATCGTGTTGTCGAGAAGCGTGCCATGTCCCTCGTCGACATCCCGCAGCGACCGCAACAGGTGCTCGAACGCCATGATCTGCGCCTCCTCGATCTTCCGCAGTTCGGCGATCTTTTCCGGCTCGTTGCCATGATGGGTGAGGCCGTGGGTCTCGTTCCGAACACCCGGCACCATCGGCACGATGTGGAACGTGCTCACGTAGCAGGTCATGAACCTCGTGGAATCGGTCTGGGCGGCGAGTCGCATGATGTCGAACATCAGCTTCGACCGCTCCACGAGCCTGTTCCTGTCCTCGATGTCGGCGGGCTCCGCATACTCCACGGCGGGCTTGGGACGGTCCTCCCACTCCCGGGCCCGCGCGAGCCTCTCCTCCAGTTCGCGGACGCTCGAAAAATACTGGTCGATGCGGTCGCGATCCCGCTGGCTGCCCTTCCTGTGGACCTTCCCCGCCTGGTCGAGCACGAGGTCGAGCACGCTGCGGCCCGCATCGAGCCGCCGAAGCGACTCGGCCTTCTCCTGCGGAGTGCCCGCCACGAACAACTTCCGGTAGAGCTGCCTGGGGCTCGTTTCCGAGATGATCGGCACGCCCGCCTTCGACACCGAAAGAATGTCGGTCATCGGGCCGTGGTGCCGCACACCCAGTGTGAGCGATGGAAACCGCGTCTCATGACCGATCTGTTCGGCGGCGTATTGGTCGATGGACTGCGAGTTGCGGAAGTTCTTGGCGGTGGGATTCGGGGCACCCGTCAGAAAACTGTTGGTCGCTTCGTGCCCCGTGCCGAGATTGGGATGCGACACGCCCGCCAGCGACGTGAAGAGGCCGCGATGATCGGCGAGGATGTCCAGGTAGGGGCTCGAGGCTCCCGATGTGCCGCGTTCCGGAAAGAAGAACTGCGGCATGAGGCTGCTTTCGAGATGCACAACCATGAGCCGCCGGGGAGGTGCCGCGGGCTCGCCTGCGCGGGCCGACCGGACGCCAGACCGTTGCAAGCAGTCGAGCCACGGGAGGGCGACGCCCACGCCGGCCGCCCGAAGCACTGACCGCCGGGAGACGGGAACGGACGCTCCCAGGCCAGCCTCGCCGAGGCCGGCCGTTCGAGCAAGCCAGTTGCTTCCCATGAAATCTCCTTCGGACACGAGGCAGAACGGTCCCGACAGTCTTTCTATAGTCCCACGTCACGGCGATCGGTATTGACGGTTCCGGCAATCTTGCGGCGGTCGCATGGCAATGGACCGGACATGGCATAAGAATGTAGGGATGAGCAGGGAACAGCCCTTCGTGCTTGCGTGGGTGGTGATGGTGGCCTGCGGGCTCTGGATGGCCTCCCTCGCCCCCGCCCGTGAGATCGTACGCTATCCCCTCGTCGCGATCGCCGAGATTCGCGGCTTGGACGGCTCCGATCCGGCCGCCTTCGGCAAACCGGTCAGTGTGCGGGGCACGGTCACGTGGCGCGGCGAACGGGGATTGGTCGTCGAGGACGACACCGGCACGGTCTGGATCGCGGTGCGAAACGCTCGTCGAACCGGTGAATGGCGAGGCTCGGAAGAGGTGCTCGAGTCGCTCGAGCCGGGCGTCGAGGTCGAGATCGAGGGCACCACGCAGCGGGCGGGGTATTCGCCGAGCCTGCATCCAATCGCCATTCGCATCACCGGCCGACATACCCTGCCGCCGGCACCGGAGTTCGACCCCGATCTTTTCTTCACGGGCTTCGAGGAGGGGCAACGCATCGCAGCCGACGTCGTCGTGCAGGCGGTGCGTGACGACGGCTCCCAGTGGCGGTTTATCGTCGAGCACAAGGGCCGCCGTTTCTCGGCTGACGTCGAGAAGGATCGTTACCGCTCCGACCCCGCCTCGCTCGTCGACTCGGAGGTCCGCATCCAGGGAGTGGCAGTCGCGCTCTTCAACCAGCGGGGCGAGTTTGTCTGGCCCAAGCTCGCAGTCCATGATGAGTCGGACATCACCGTCATCGAGCCGCCGCCCGCTTCGCCATTCGACGGGCCATCGGTTTCGCTCGACCGCATCGGCTCGTACCGGCCGCTTCCGGCAAAGGGGCATCGTCTGCGAACCGTAGGCACGGTGATTCACACGGAACCAGGGCGATTCTTCTACCTGCAGGAGCAGGCGATCGGCGTGAGGGTCGAGACGACCCAGACGACGCCGCCACTATCGGTCGGCGACCGTGTCGAGGTCGCCGGATTCCTGCAGCGAGGAGACCCTGCCGCAGGCCTCATCGAGGCGCGGTATCGAAGGATCGGCTCGTCGCCCCCTCCCAGGCCGCTCGACGTAGCCCCGGACACGCTTATCGACACCATCAATCGGAAGATGAGCGTGAGCCAGGTCGCGCCGCCCGGAGACTACGAGGGCTGCCTCGTCACCTTTCCGGCACGGGTCCTGGGGATGAACCCCGTGTCCGATGGTGGACTGGTAGTGCTGGCGACCGGCAAAGCTTCGCTCAATGCCTGGGCCAACCGCGAGACGTTCGCGACGCTGCAACGCGTTTCAACGGGGAGCGAGGTCCAGGTCACGGGGGTGGCGGCCATCGAGCGTGCAGACAGGCCCGACATCCACTCGCATCTCGAGCTACCAGTTCTCGGCAGACTGGAGATTCTGCTGCGGACGCCCGCCGACCTCCGCGTCGTGCGGCCTGCCTCCTGGTGGACACCCTGGCGGCTCTCGCTGGCCCTCGGCACCGTCGG
Organism: uncultured Candidatus Kuenenia sp.; assembly: GCA_964432895.1. GTDB lineage: Bacteria > Planctomycetota > Planctomycetia > Pirellulales > UBA1268 > CAMCQY01. The sequence goes on along the minus strand of CAYSPN010000151.1, from coordinate 7,877 downwards.
CACGCTTGCGGCACTTGCAACCGTCTGGGCCGTGATGTTGCGGCGGCAGGTACGAAGTCAGTTGGATGTGATCGAAAGCCAGTTGCAGGTCGAGGCGGCCACGGAGGAGCGGAAACGCATCGCCCAGGAATTCCACGACACGCTCGAGCAGGATCTGGCGGGCGTTGCCATGCGGCTCGACGTGGCCGCCGAACGGGCACGGGACGACGACTCGCGAACGGTTCTCGAATCCCAGCGTGCGCTGCTCGAGCGGCTACGATCCGACACCCATGACTTTTTGTGGGATCTGCGGGATCCAACACGGCACGATGGATCGCTCCGTGAGTCGCTGGAGGAACAGGTGGCCTACATGCGGTCCTTGGGCGCCGCGGCGATCCGTTTCCATGCGACCGGGGTGGCGTCTCCGGTCTCACCATTCGTGCAGCACCATCTGCTTCGCATCGTCCGCGAGGCCGTCACCAATGCCGTCAAGCATGGTCGGACAAGCGCGGTGGACATCCGGTTGTCCATGCAGGAGGGCGAAGCGATGATCGAGATCATGGACGACGGCCAAGGGTTTGACGTCGATGCCCGAGGCAACGTGCCCGGGCACTTCGGCATCCGTGGCATGCGTGAACGCGCCCGCCGCATCAACGCCGCACTCACGATCCAAAGCCTTCCAGGGAGAGGTACGATGGTCCGGGTGACGGCGCCCACGACGGTTTCCCGTGCAGACGCCCGGCATCCCAAGACACTCCCGGTGCAACCATGAGCGATCGTCCCGTGATCGGAGTGCTCATCGTCGATGATCACCCGCTGTTTCGCGAGGGCCTCGTCCACGCGCTCGGCACGGAGGAGGGCTTTCGGATCGTGGGTGAAGCGGCCGATGGGCAGGCGGCGATGGCCCTCTGGCTGCGTCACAGGCCGGACGTCACGCTTGTAGACGTGAGCATGCCGGGACTCGACGGGATTTCATTGGTGCGCAACCTGCGTTCGGCACATTCCAATGCACGGGTGCTGATGCTTACATCCTCCGAAAATCAAGAAGACGTACTCGCCGCGATTGATGCCGGTGCGGCGGGGTATGTCACCAAGGGTGTCCGCTACATGGAACTGAAGGCGGCGATCCGGGAGGTGCATGCGGGCGGCCAGCCAATCGGCGAGGCGATCGCAAAGCGGCTTGCTGCCCACCGACCTGATTCGCCGCTGACCGCACGTGAGATGGTGGTGCTACGGATGCTCAGTGAAGGCATGGGGCACGTGGAGATCGCCGAACGGCTGGCCATCTCGGAGCGCACGGCCCGCGCCCACGTGGCAGCCGTCCGCGAGAAACTCCAGGCGGCCAACGCAGCCCAGGCCGTGGCCAAGGCTTTCGCCCGCGGGCTTCTCGACCCGCGACGCTGAAGACTTCTGTTTCGGCAAGCTCGGCTCGGGGTGTGCGAGCGTGCCGTTTTCCCTTGCTTGCGCTGCGGGCTTGGATGATTGCAGGTTCCCATGCAAGCCCGAAGCGCGAGCGAGGGGATGTGTGGGCGCGGAACACAAAAAGCCTTGTGCAACAAAAAATCGCTAAGCCATCAGAGCGACTACTGCGCCGAACAGGATTGGCCGTGGATGGCTTTTTCCACAGGCAGCTAGACGAGCTTGGTCTTTCCCGGGATGGCATGCCCGGGCTCGGGCAGCTCCGCATCGATCGCGAGATGCTTCGGAAACAGGTCGAGTTTCGACTCCTTCGTCAGGAATTCCCACGACACCCTCTGGCCGGTGTAGGCCGCCAGCCTGCCCTGCACGGCGGTCAGCGAACTGTCGGCCGTCTGCCTGAGTTCGACGATCGGCTTGCCCGCACGGATCGAATCGATCAGGTCCTTGTGCTCCTGCCGGTATGCGTCTGCAATGCTCCCATCCATCTTCCAGATCTCGTTGCCCGCGCGATCGACGATCCTCGACCCGCTGCTGCTGGCGCCGATGTGGCACTGCCCCTTCGATCCGTAGATCACGTTGCCGACGTCGTTGGCCGAGCCAGGAATCTGGCGGCATATCACCGACACGATACGATTCCCAGGATACTCGTAGTCGATGCTCATAGAGTCCCACATCTCGCTGTCATCCGGCCGGGTGAACCGCCCTCCCGAGCCGAAGGCGGAGACCGGGGGGCCGTCCATGACCCAGTTGATGGTGTCTATGTTGTGGACGGCCTGCTCGACGATCTGGTCGCCGCTGAGCCAGATGAAGTGCATCCAGTTGTTGAGCTGGAACTCGGCGTCGCTCATTCCTTCCTTGCGTCCGCGGTACCAGATGCCTCCCGTGCAGTAGCGGGTCGTGGCACCGATCACGTCGCCGATCATGCCGTTGCGGATCTGCTCCACCGCGCCGATAAAGTTCGGTTGCCGGCGGTACTGGGTGCCAGTGACGATCGCCGTGCCGGCAGCGACCGCCTTGTCGTGGGCCTCAAGGCACGTCCGATATCCAGCGGGATCGACACAGACCGGCTTCTCCGCAAAGACGTGCTTTCCTGCCTCGACCGCTTCCCGGACGTGGAGTGGCCGAAAGCCCGGAGACGTGGTCAGCATCACGACGTCGACGCCCGGATCGTCGAGCACCCGCTTATAGCCGTCGAGGCCGCCGTACATCTTGGAGTCTTCCAAAGCCACTTTTTCCTTGTGCGGCCCGGCCAGGGCTTGTCGCAGCGAAGCACACTTCGACACCGAGAGGTCGGCGGCAGCCACAAGGGTCACTCCGTCGTTGATCGTCAAGGAGTCGTTGACGGCTCCGGCGCCGCGTCCACCACAGCCCACGATGGCGAGGCGGATGCCCTGCGGCTTCTCCGCGGCAACGGAAGAGGAATGGACCATCAGGCCCGCTGCGAACGATGCTGCCGCGCCCGCACCGAGGAACCCTCGGCGGCTCGCGGACGCATTGGTGCCCGGGGCGGCAGTTGCTATGGGCAGGGCGGCAGGCTCATGGGATTTCGGCATAGTGCGAGTTCTCCGTGGAAATAGGAACGATCGGCCGCAATACCTGCAGGAAATGACTGCCCTAAACACGACGCTGATGGGTATAACACTGGCGTTGAGGGGTAACAAACTGACGGTTCCGGCAAAATCGCCAGCGTGGCGCTGTTGGGCACGTCAGCACATGAGCCGGACGAAGATAGACTCGTCAGTAGTCGTTGTTCCTTGATGAGACACAGGTGAGACGCAACCATGTCGCGACTAGCACGCCGCCAGTTTCTGTCTACGACCGGCGGATTCCTCGCCGCACAGGCCACGGCCGTCTGCCGCGCAGGTGAAGCTGCGACCATAGTCGCTCCCACGCCGCCTACCGTCAAGAAACCCGATCCGTATCGAGATGCCGTGCTCGTCAACGGCGAGCCCCCCTTGCCGCGAGAGGGAGCGTTTACGTTCGCCGTCTTGCCCGACACGCAGAACTATTCGCAGTACAAACCCGAACTGTTCACCGCGCAGACCGAGTGGATCGTCGCGCAGCGGGAGAAGCGGGGGATCGTCGGCGTTTTCCACCTCGGCGACATCACCAATCGAAACCTTCGCGAGGAGTGGGAAAACGCCCGCCGTTCGATGCAGGTGCTCGAGGACGCGAAGATGCCTTACTGCATGGTGCCGGGCAACCACGACTACGGCGAGCTCGGACGTGCGGCCGACCGCACGACACTGCTTAACGAGCACTTTCCCGTCGCCACACAGGCTGCACGGCCGGGCTGGGGTGGTGTGTACGACAAGGAGCCCGACCGGGTCGACAACACTTTCCAGTTCATGGAGGCGGCGGGACGGAAGTTTCTCATCATCGGCCTCGAGTTCGGGCCGCGTGCCGATGTCGTCCGCTGGGCGAACGAGGTCGCCGGCGATCATCCCCGGCATGAGGTCGTGTTGCTGACCCACGTCTATGTCTACAACGACGACACCCGCTACGACTGGACAAAGTTCGGGACCAAGCAAGCGTGGAACCCGCACGGCTACGGGGTCGCGAACAACTCCGGCGACGACGTGCACGACGGCGAGGAGTTGTGGCGGTCGCTCGTCTCCCGTCACAAGAACTTCATCCTTGCCATGAACGGGCACGTGCTCGGCGATGGGCTCGGCCGGCTCGCTTCCACGGCGCACGGCAGGGATATCTCCCAACAGCTCGTCAACTTCCAGATGCGGCCCAACGGCGGTGACGGCTGGTTGCGGCTGATCGAGATGCGGCCCGATGGCATTGCCCAGACATACGACTACTCGCCCACGCGCGGGCAGCGAAACGAGTCGCCGCAAAACCAATTCATGTTCAGCGTGCCGCCTGTCCAGGCGTGACCGGGAGGGCCGATGACTCCTGCGGTGGCTCTTTCGTGATCTGGTCGATCGCAGCCGCGAGCCGGGCGACGACATCTGGATGGTCGCCGGCCACGTCGGTCGTCTCGCCGGGGTCGGCGTCGAGGTCATAGAGCGCGTCGGTCGGCTTCGAAGGAGAGTCGGTAGCAGAATCGCGTGTGGATGCCGGCTGTCGCACGAGCTTCCATTGTCTGTGCCGAAACCCGAACCGGCCCGATTGGCCGTTGTCCTGCTGGAGAAGCGACTGACGGCCCGGTCCCTTTTCGACGAGGGCCGCGGAGACATCGACGGCGTCGGGAAAGGCTCCCTCCGGGACAGCGGCCCCCGCGAGGGTCGCGATGCTCCTTCCCAGGTCGAGCGTACAGACAATCTCTGCGGACGTGCCCGATGCAATCCTCTTCGGCCACCAGGCGATGAACGGCGTCCGGGTGCCCCCCTCGTAGACGGCATACTTGCCGCCGCGGAACGGCCCCGCGGGCCGATGGTCCCCGAGCTTTTCGACCGCGTCGTCTTTGTAGCCGTCGTCGAGCACCGGTCCGTTGTCGCTGCAGATGATCACCAGGGTGTCATCGGCAATTCCGAACCGCTCGATCGCTTCCACAACCTGTCCGACGAGCCAGTCGAACTCCACGATGCAGTCGCCTCGCGGCCCCATGCTCGTGGCGTTGCGAAACCGCTCGTGCGGCACCCGGGGCACGTGGATGTCGTGCGGGGCGAGGAAGAGAAAGAATGGACTTCGGGCGTGGGCCTCGATCCACCGCACGGCCTCGCCCGCCCAGGCGTCGGCGAGATCCTCGTCGCGAAACCTCGCTTGCGTGCCGCCGGTGTAGAAGCCGATCCGACCGATACGATTGTGCACGGTGTCGTTGTGACCGCGCGACCAGTCCATCTTCAGGTCGGCCCGCCGGTCGATGCCCGTCGGATGGTCGGCCGATGGCTTCTTACTGCCAACCCAGAGAGGATCGGCGGGATCGAGGTTTCGGACGCGGTGGTCCTCGACGAAGACCTGTGGCACGCGATCGTTCGTGGTGGGAAGGATAAAACAGCGGTCGAAGCCGATCTCGAGCGGCCCAGGGGCGAGCAGGCCGTTCCAGTCCGGCCCCACGCCCGGCCGGCCCAGGCCGAGGTGCCACTTGCCCACAACCGCCGTGGCGTAACCCGCCTGCTGGAGCACCGATGCGATCGTGGGCACGCCGGGTTGGATGATCGCGGGAGCGGTTGGCGGCGCAATCCCCGTGCCATGCCGCCGAAAGGCATACTCGCCCGTGAGAAACGAATACCGGGTGGGCGTGCAGGTCGAGGCGGAGCAATAGCCGTTCGTAAACCGCAATCCCTCGCGGGCAAGCCGGTCGACGTTGGGCGTGCGCACCGCCGTGGCCCCGTAGCAGGAAAGGTCGCCCCAGCCGAGGTCGTCGGCCATGATCACCACCACATTCGGTGGCCGGTCGGCAGCGAGCGCCCCGGCTGGGAACACGGCCAACACGACGGTCATGCAGCGAAGGAAACGAAAAGCGCGAAGCATGGTCGTTCTATGCTCGATGGACGTTCGGTTCGATGTGTCGTCTCGATCGCGCCACCGCGCGTCCGATCGCGTCGGAATGACGACCCAGCAGCGATTTGTACTCGCGATACGATTTCAACGCCAGTTGGTGCATGGGTAGGCCAGCGATCGGTGAACTTCGCATAGCAGGATCTCCCTGCCGGTAATCTTTGTCGGCGGGTTGTTAACATTCTTTGCCCCGCCGCGGCAGATAGTCATGGATTCGCAGCGTGCCAGTGACCTTCGTGAACGACTTTCTCGGCTCTGGATGCAGGCCGAGCCGGCGGTGAACGCCTATGTGTTCGCCGCCGTGCAGCGGTTCCAGGACGCCGAGGACGTCGTGCAGCAGGTCGCCCTCGCGGCCGCCCGCCGGTTCGAGGAATACGACGACACGCGGCCGTTCGTGGCCTGGGTGCTGTGGCTCGCCAAGTCGAAGATCATCGACCACTACCGCGCACAGGGCCGGCAAAAGCTCGTGTTTTCCGAGACACTGCTCGACCAGACCGCGGCCCGGCTCGTCGAGCGGCAGGCGGCCGATCAGGCCGGGTCGGTGGCGCTCGAAAAGTGCATCGAAAAGCTGCCGCCCAAGTCGCGGAAGCTCCTCGATCTCCGCTACGTGGATGACGCCTCGATGGATGCGATCGCCAAGACCATCGGCTCGACGGCCGGCAGCGTGCGGGTGATGCTCTTTCGCATTCGCGACCTGCTCGCCGAGTGCGTGAAGGCCGAACTGGCCGAGGAGGCGACATGAGCGACGTAGATCGCCCTAACGACGACGACCGACGGCTGATCGACGGCCTGTTCGACGGCGGCCTCGCGGGTGCGCCAGCCCCTTCGGACGACCTGCTGGCCAGGCTGGAGAAAGACCCGACGGCCCGAGACTATCTGGTCGAGCGGGCCGTCCTGCACGCGGGCCTCCGGCAGTCGCTCAGACGCCGCAGCCTCTCTGACTGGGCGGTGTCGCGGGCGCGGGATCACGCGGCGCCCCGCAGCCGCCGTGCACGCGGGTCAGTGCTCGCGTGGCTCGCCGCGTCGGCCTGCCTGGCGGCGGTGGTCGTCGGCTGGCTGGCTTCGAGCAGGCCCTATGCGATCGTGACGGTCGGCATCGGCACCGCCGGACTCGACGCCGGCCGGGCGGTACATGGCGAGCCATACGACCTGGCGGCCGGGGTGCTCGAACTCGAGACCCGCCGCGGTGCCCAGATCGTCATCGAAGCGCCGGCGTCCTTTCGCTTCGAGTCGTCGCAGCGGCTGCGGCTGACGAAGGGCCGTATCGCCGCGGAAGTGCCGCCACAGGCGAAGGGATTCACCGTGATCACGCCCTCCGGCGAGGCGATCGACCTCGGCACCCGGTTTGCCGTCGATGTCCCGGCTTCGGGCGCGGCCGAGGTGCACGTCTTCTCAGGCGAGGTAGTCGCCCGGGCGAACGCAAAGACGCCCACGAGCCTGCGCGACGGCGAGGCATTTTCTCTTGCCGCGAATGCATCCCGGGAACTGCGGACGGCGGCCTTCATTCGCCGCGGCGAGGTGGCGGAGCTCGCGGCCGCCCTCGCGGCCGGACAGCAAGGGCAGTCTCAGGAGGCATCCGGTCGGCTCCGCGAGGATCCGGCGCTGATTGCGGCGATCGATTTCGAAGGCGGAGACCATCCGGGCCAATATCGCGTCGTGCAGGGCCGTTGGCCCGGATCGCGGGCCGCCGACTTCACCAACATAGGCGATTACCTATCGCTCGATGTCGGAGGCGACGCCAACTGGCCGCAACTCACTGTCGCCGCCTGGGTGCGGTTGGACCGTCTCGGCGAGCCCTACCAGTCGCTCTACCACACCGACGGCTGGTCCAAGGAAAACCCGGGCCAAGTGCACTGGATGATCGTGGACTCGGGCGTCATGCGACTTGCGCTGCCCGGCTGGAGGCTCGCCGCCGGCGCCATTGAGCGGCATGAGCATCCCGAATCCAGGACGCCCGTGCTCGGCACCGAAGGCCGGTGGATGCATCTGGCGTTCGTCTACGACGCGGACGCGCGGACCGCCAGCTT
>CAYSPN010000150.1:0-2284 GCA_964432895.1 uncultured Candidatus Kuenenia sp. | reverse complement strand
CTACCGGCTACCGACTACCGGCTACCGACTACCGGTTTCACTCTGGTGGAGGTGCTCGTGGCCCTGGCGCTGATCAGCACCATCGTAATGATGGTCTACGGCAGCTTCCTGGCGGCGTCCCGCTCCCTGGACCTCTACGGCAGTCGCATGGCCTGCGACGACCGGGCATCTCTCGTGCTGCGCCTGCTGGCACGCCAGCTCCGCTGCGCGTACCTGCCGCCCCTCGAAACCGATCCCCTGTCCTCGCCCGCGGAGAACGGCGTGCCCTCGACACCGCGGACCTCGTTGCCGACAGAGCCGCTCACCGCCGGTGAGGCGGGACTGAGCTTCATCACGACCGCCGGACTGGGCACCGGGCCCGCTCTTTCACGCATCCTGTATCGGCACGATCCGGCCACCGGGATTCTGTCGCTCTGCGGCGAACCCTACCTGTACGGCGCCGAGGCTCAGACCAGCGCGAGATCCTGGCGGCCGGTCCTTAGCGGCGTGCGGAGCCTCGAGGTGCAGTTCTACGACGGTCGGCAGTGGCAGTCCGCAGGGACGGACGCCGGCCGGGCCCTGCCGCAGAGCGCCAAGATCACGCTGGCCGTTGTCGATAAGAAGAACCGCCTGCACGAGTTCGAGACGATGGTGTCCCTCGGCTGCCGCCGCGCTTGGCCCCAGCCATCGGTCGCCGCGGGGGCGGGGAAGCTGTGATGAAAATGGCATCCAGACCAAGGCAAGAGGGATTTGTGCTCCTGGTGGTGCTCAGCGCGGTCATGGCCCTGTGCACACTGCTGTTCGGCTTTGCCCGAACGACACGCCTGAGTCTGGCCCAGGCGGACAGCTTCTACCGGACCGAGCAGGCCTGGAGTGCGGCCTGGGGCGGCCTGCAGATCGCCCTGGCCCTGATCCGGGATGCCAACGAGGCCGGCGTCGACCCGCGGTACGCCCAACTGCCGACCGCCGAGAACACGTTCGCGGTGGGAGACGCCAACTGCACGGTCGTGCTGGGTTCGGAAAATGGATTGCTGAACGTCAATCGTCTTACGACGCCGGACGGCAGGATCGACCGCAGGCGCATCGACCAGTTCCTGCGGCTGATCGACGCCCTGAACCACCAAGAGAAGGAGGCGCCGCCCCTCGGCTACGGCCTCGTGCCGGCAACAATCGACTGGGTGGACAGGAACGACGACGTGAGCTGCCTGGCGTTCGTCCAGCACGATAACCTGGGGGCGGAAAATGACTACTATCAAACGCGCACACCCCCGTATCCCTGCCGCAACGGGCCGGTGAATGCCCTGGAAGAGCTGCTCTGGGTCAAGGGCATGACGCCCGAAGACTTCGCCCGCCTGCGGCCCGCGCTCACCTGTCTGGGCGACGGCAAGATCGATATCAACACGGCCCCCAAACTTGTCCTGCAGTCGCTGTCGGAGCAGATGGACGCCGCCTTGGCGGACAGGATTATCCAGCAGCGAAAGCTCAAACCCTTCCAGACGCTGGGAGAGCTGCGCGAGGTTCCGGGCATGACCGATGCCGTCTGCGGCGACCTTGGGGCTCTGGGCACAGTCCGCCCCCAGGAGCGTTTCTATCGCGTGACAGCGCAGGGACGCCATCAGGACTACCGCTGCACGATCGAGGCCCTGCTGCGCAAGAACACGCAGGCCGGGACGGTGGATATTATTCAGTACCGGGAACTATAAGGCACCAGCATGCCCAAACGATGCATAGGGATAGATATCGGCCGCTCGCACGTGTGCGCCGCCCAGGTCGTGCGGACCGCCGAGGGCTTCCGCGTAGAAAAGGCGTTCGCCATGCAGACCCGCCGTAGCTCGGACTCGCTGCCGGCGACGCTGCACTCGTTGACCGAGCGGCACGGCTTCGACCGGCGGGCCGAAGTCGCCGTCGGTTTACCGCTCCACGTCTTTTTCTTCGCGGATCTCGAGACGGATGCCCACGGCCTGGACACCATCCAGGCCTCCGATGCGACGGGGGTGAAGGACTACTTCCCCATCCCGGCCCAGGAGATCATCGCCCAGGTCTGCTCGCTGTTCCCCATGGGCGAAGGCAAGACTTCCGTGCTCGTCGCCGCCTCCTCGCGCCGGCAACTGGCGGGGGGCTTGCAGTCCCTGCACGAGGGCAAGATCGCGCCGGTGCGCCTGGATACCCCCATCACGGCCGTCCAGGCGACGGTCCTGGCGAATCACCCCGAGTCCGCGACCGCCCTGGCGGTCCTTCTGTATGTGGACCCGTCGGCCTTGGCTCTGGCCGTGATGCACGACGGCCGCCTCCTGCTCGTCCGGAA
>CAYSPN010000149.1:0-2454 GCA_964432895.1 uncultured Candidatus Kuenenia sp. | reverse complement strand
CGATGGCACCTCGGTCCAGATCCAGGGTGTCGCGGCCGTGTTAATGTTCCACTGGGTGAAGGCGCCGCGGTCCAGGCCGGCGCCGATCATCGTCACCGCCGCCCCCGTACCCGAAGACGACGCGATGGTGACGCTGCCGAGGCCGACTGGAGTCGTCGCCAGGCGGAACATGTAGAGGTTGGTCAGCGGGGTTTTTCCGGGCTCTCCACCGTTCGTAAGCTGTGTTCCCGATCCGGCCAACATGGCATAGGTGCCGCCGTTCAAGACGATGCTGCCGCCGCCCACCTGCTTGGTTGTAAGGACCCAGTCATTGCCGAGGTAAACGCCCGTGCCGATGCCGAGCACGCCCACGTTTGCCCAGCCAGGGTCGTCCGCGGGGGCCGTCGTGTTGCCGGTGCCGGTGGTCGTATTGATCACGACAGACCACGCCGTTCGAGGCAGGCCAATACCCAAGGCGAGCGCAACGAGCGTCACAACGGCTATGCCACGCCGCCTCCATAATGGTGGCAGGCACTCGACGAATCGAATGTGGCGTTCCATCGTGAAGATCCTTTCAACGGATGGACAGGTGAATAAAGCAGCCTGAGGACAACACGTGCCGGCCACCAGAACGAGGCGATACCCATCGTCACGATACTCAGATGAGGTGGCTGACACAATTTTCCGACCACATTCGCCGCTCACAACCACAATCCGCGTCGACATCACGCGCAAGGATCACGGAGAGGCCGTATCAGTCGCCCGTCGGCCGCTCCGCGCCGGGATTCAGCACGAGTGTGCCCGCCTTGAGCGCCCTCTCCTTCTCCCGCATCAGTTGCATCACGTCGGCTGGCAGTTTGCCATCCCAGCCGTGCCAGGGGGCCAGCGCCGCGCCGCCGCGAGCGAGCGTGGAAAAATCGACGAGGCTCTCGGCGTGCACCTTGCCCGCCGACGACAGCGAGATCAGGTAATCCACCACCGGCGTCATGCTCCAGGTGGGCCCGGTGATCACCGTGTCTGGCGACTCGCCGTGCTGATCAAGCAGGTTGCCGAACGCCAGCACTCCCTTCTCGCGGGCGGCCGCGATGGCCCCCTCGCGCTCGGCATAGATGAGATCGGCCCCGGCCGCGATCTGATCGAGAGCTGCCTGGCGGGCCTTCGGTGGATCGAACCACGAGTCGATGAACGTCACCTTCACCTTGGCTGCGGGATTGGCGTCGCGGACGCCTTGGATGTAGGCGTTCACGGTGCGGTGGACGTGGGGCTCCGGTTTGCCGCACACCACGCCGACGACGTTCGATTTCGTGAGTCTCCCGGCCAGCACGCCGCAGAGATACGCCGGCTCGCACAGGTCGGTATCAAACACAGAGAGATTCGGGGCCGCCGGTGGGCCCGACGTGCCCACGACGAAGGCGGTCTGCGGATTGGCAGCCGCGATCTGTCGGATCTGACCGTCGGCCAGCGTACCGTCCGCAAAGACGATGTCGGGCCGCTTCGCCACCTCCGCCGCGAGGGCCGCGGCGAGTCGCGGCGAGTCGGCGAGGTTGTCCTGCCACGAATAGCGGATCCGGCCGCCGCGTTGGGCCGCCTGAAGCGCATCGTGGATCACCATGTTCCACGGCTCCTCGAGCGGTGTGGCATACGCCGCGAACACGATCGGCACTTTCCTGGCAGCAGGCTCCGCGGCATGCAGCGTGGCAGCAGAGAGCGACAGAGACAGGCAGAGCAGCGTGAACAGCATGGCTCGCATTGGGCGGCTCCTTGAAGATCCTGGGAAGGTGGGATACGAGCAGGATAGACCCGCGGTGGCCGGGCGGGAAAGAGCGTCGGCTATTCTTCGACATGGGAAGCAGACGTGGAGATCGGGTGAACGGTAGACTCTATGGTCATGGACGTTGGTGCTGAAACGAGCGTGCTCTATGGACTTTCCCGATCTCGCCCCGTGGCTCGACAACGTGTCAGACGACTACGACGAGTTGCCGTCCGGGGACAACGACGTTCCCTACGACGAATGAGCCCGTCGCGGCAGCGAGCGCTAATACAGCCACCAGAGGACAATCGCCAGGCAGATCAGGGCCGTGGCGATGACCCAGAGTGGCTTCCGTGGCGTGGGCGAGTCTTCCGCCGAAATGTATCGCTCGCAATGAGGACAGCGGGGCGAGTCTTCGAGGATTTCCCGACGGCAATAGGGGCAGGGCACGGTCGGCTCGTCAGCTGAGTCGTCGCCACAGTCGCCTTCGTCATCCCAATCGTCGCCCTCTGCATCGTCGTCGCGGTAAGGAACCATCGAGCGAACCTCCGTGTTTCAGCCACCGTGCCCGACAGTCTACACTTGGGCCACCCTGCGGCTGCACGGTGGCCGTGCTATTCCATCCCGATCCCAGCACGAATCCATGCCGACCCGATTCTGGCTCTCGATCCTGCTCGCCGTCCTGGCTGGCATCGCCGTGCTGCTGGCCAAGCCGACAGGCAGAA
>CAYSPN010000148.1:0-1616 GCA_964432895.1 uncultured Candidatus Kuenenia sp. | reverse complement strand
ATCGGCCCGCTCGGCGACTCTTTCTCGCTCTATAGCTTCACGTTCCGCACCGTGGCGGGAATCTTTTTCGCGATCCTGTTTCTGCTGCGCGGCTTCGGCATCGCCGCCGGCACGCATTTTTTCTACGACCTCCTCGTCGGGTTGCTGTAGATTCGCGGCGAAAACGACACCAGCATTTGCCTTGGTGCCAGATGCGGCCACGATCTATAATCTCGGCGTTGAAGCTGGCGGCGTGATGCCAGCTGTCGTGACGTGTCTCGTGTCTCAGTGTCTCGTGGAGCGTGCCTCTCGTGCTGTCGGCTCGTCCCAAGGTCGCCGAATTGGTCTTCCAGCTTTACGGGCGGGTGCTGCATCCTGAACTCTTCGAGATCCAGTGTGCGCGCACGATCGACCGTGGCGGGTATGCAGCCACCGTGGCGATCACGAACGCCGGCCACCTCGTGACCTGGCGCAAGGACGGCCTGACGCTGACCGAAGTCGCGGCCGACACCAACCAGCCCCTGCCCCAGAAGCGACGGCTGCTCTCCCACCGGCTCAGTGGCGAACGCAGCGACCGGATGGAGTGCCGCGGTGGGGGCTCCTATCAGATGTGCTTTCAACTTGAGCGGGTCGCGCCCGAGGTGTTCTGGGCGTTCCAGGAAGAACTCGCCGCCGAGGGCCGCACGCATGGCCTGCTCCACCATTTCAGTGCGTCTGGGCGGCTGGCCACGGGCGCGCTCAGTTGGATCAACATCGAAACCCGCGCCACCGGCCTTTCCGTGCAGGCATTTCACACCTTCCCGGACGATCACGCGATCGTGAAGAGCCAGTCGCTCTTCGAGCTCCCCTGAGGTCGCGCTGTTCCTCAAAACACGTCTTCAAAACACGTCCTCCAAACAGGTCCTCCACACACGCACTGCCCGATGCCCACACCCAAACCCGGTTCCCCAAAAACGCCCGCCCCGACGCCACGCAGCCGCGTGCTGATCGCCGACGACAACGAGCCCAACCGCGAGCTGCTCGAGGTCTACCTCGCCGAACTCGACTGCGAGATCGCCACGGCGGTGGATGGTCGCGACACGCTCGACAAGGTCGCCTCCTTCCAGCCCCACGTGATCCTGCTCGACGTGATGATGCCGAAGCTGTCGGGTTTCGAGGTCTGCGAGCGATTGAAGTCGGATCCGGCCACCAGCCCGATCATGATCCTGATGGTCACGGCGCTCGGCGAGCTCGGCGACATCGAACGCGCGGTCGAGGCCGGCACCGACGACTTCCTGTCGAAGCCGGTCAACAAGGTCGAGCTTGTGAAGCGAGTGGAAAACATGCTGAAGCTGCGGCACGTCAGCGATGAATTGGAGCGGCTCCGCAGCTACATCAGCACGATGGACGACGAACTGCCTCCCCGCGCGTCGGGCCACGGGAAATAGCGACGGTTCGGGGCGGCCCATGCCCCGTCGCCGGACGTTCGCTTCGGGCATCCTGCCCTTCGCTCACTCGATGCTGACTGCGCTCCGGCATCCTGCCTGCGCTTGTCAACAACGCCGGCTCTCAGGACACGGGCAGCCCCTCACAGATGATTCCGAATCCCATACAAGCCCTGATCGCCAGCGACGGGAATGCGGCCGGGCGCTGCTACC
>CAYSPN010000147.1:0-11329 GCA_964432895.1 uncultured Candidatus Kuenenia sp. | reverse complement strand
TCTGCAGTTTTGCTGGATCCGCAATACTGACTCCCTCGCTTGCGCTTCGGGCTTGCATGGGAACCACTCCTCATCCAAGCCCGCAGCGCAAGCAAGGGAATACGGGCCACCCGCATATCCCGTGCCGAACGACCCTACTCGGCTTTCACGCGTGGCTTCGGACGGCAGATGATGAACGTGCCCAGGCCGATCAACAGGGCCATGAGCACGTAGGAAAGCAGGTATTTCGGCATCGGAGCGGACCTTTTTCCGGCCAGAGTTCCGACAGGGTAAGATTCGTCCCTGCCTAGCAGAGGAGAATCTACCGTCCATGGCCCCAAAAACGAAACGCGCCCCGAAGTCCGCCGGCACCACCGCGGTCAAGCTCCCCCCGGTCGACGTGAAGACCCGCAGCCTCATCGTCAATCTCGCCGACGAGGTCGCCTCGGCCGCCGAAAAACGCCGCGACCCGCATCTGGAGATTCCCACCCGCAGTCTCTCGAACGTCCGCTTCAACAAGTCGCGGAAGATCATCGAGATGGGTGGCCAGACCAACCGCCGGCAGCTCTTCAACCTCTCACAGGCCAAGAGCTACATGCAGACCCTGCTCGTGGCCACCGGCTGCAAGCAGCTCATCGAACAGCAGAAGACAACCAGCATCCGAGGTCTCTACTACCTGCTCAAGCACACGATCGAGGGCACCCGCGAGGAAACCTTCGCCACGCAGGAGGAATGTGACCCGATCATCGAGGATCTGGAGGTCACGCTCGAGAGCCTGCGCGAGGAACTCCATGTCTACGCCAGCAACCGCGGCGGTATGGTGGGGCCGATCACGCTCATCGACTCCGGCGACGAGATCGACTGTTCCCGGATGGGCTCCGGCGGCTACAGCATCCCATCGATCGTCGAGGCCGATATCGTCAAGTTCAAGTCGTGCGACGCCAAGTTCATTCTTCATGTTGAAAAAGACACGGTCTGGCGACGTTTCAACGAAGACAAATTCTGGCGGAAACACAACTGCCTGCTGACTCACGGCGGCGGCCAGCCGCCCCGCGGCGTGCGCCGGATGCTCTACCGGCTCCACCACGAACTGAAGCTCCCGGTCTACTGCCTCCTCGACAACGATCCCTGGGGCTACTACATCTACTCCGTGCTCAAGCAGGGCTCGATCAATCTGGCCTACGAATCGAAGCGGATGGCGATCCCGGAGGCAAAGTTCCTGGGCATCCGGTCCCGCGACTACGAGCGTTGCAAGCTCAGCCAGAGCGTGCAGATCGCCCTCAACGATACTGACGTCAAGCGGGCGAAGCAGATCGCCGCCTACCCGTGGTTCGCGGAGAAGAAGGGCTGGCAGAAGGAGATCGAGACGATGCTGAAAAACGGCTTCAAGCTCGAAGTCGAGTCGCTCATCTCCAAGGACATCAGCTACGTCACCGACGTCTACACGCCAGAACGGCTCGAAGAACGCGACTGGCTCGACTGAATACAAGCGAACATGGCCCTCCGGGCCATTTTCGCTGGGCGACCGCAGGTCGCTGCGGCCGCCATCCAGGCGGCCGGGACGGCGCCACGCGAAAACACATCCTGCCGACCCGACAGGCGGAAGCAGCACCTGTCCTCATCCAACCCCGCAGCGCAAGCAAGGGAATGTGGGTGGACAGCCGTCGCATACGGTGAACCCCCTCGCTCGCGCTTCGGGCTTGCATGGCCGTGCGGCGGCACCGTCTCGGTCACGCCTCTTCTCGAAGCAGTGGCGGCGGATCCTCCAACTCCTCGAGTTCCGGCGGCAATTGCAGTTGCCGCATCGTCTCATCGGTCCGCCGCATTCCCTCGGCCACCTCGTCCACCCGCTGCGCGATGTCGCTCATATCCCGCTTTGCTACAGACCCCTCGGCGAGCGCCGCGATCTTCGACTCGAGCCGTTCGATCTCCGCAGCCACCACGTCGAGCTTCCGCTTCGCGTCGTTGATGTTCTCCAGCCGCTCCCTGCTGGTCTTCAGGTGGTCCTCGAGCGCGGCACGAATCTGTGCCGACTCGACGCCCGCCGACGACACCTTCGCCAGCCGCTTCTCGAGCTCGGCGATCCTGGCCTTGATCGAATCGTCATCGGTGTGGTCGAGGAACTCGGAGAGCGTCGCAGCCCCCCAGATCATTCGCAGGTAGCCCCAGAGCAGCCGGTCGAGCGATTCAAGCGAACCACGGTCAGGCCCCGCCGCATCAGGTCCACGCATGTTGCCACCGAGTTCCACGAGCTTCAGGCAATGCTCCCGGAGGCGGTCGAAGCGGGACAGCAGTGCCGGCGGGAGCTTTTGACGGATTCGCTCGTACGACTCGCGGGAGACGGCCGCCTCCGCAGCCCGGCGGGCCTTCGCATCCTGCGCGTCGACGGCGCTGCGAAAGCGGTCGTTGGTGACCATGCTGGCGAGGTAGTAGATCTCCGCAGCGGCCACGAGCGGCAGCACGATGCCCGGAAAACCACTGATGAAGGCGGCGGCCACCCCCGCCCCGAAGAAGAGCAGGTTCCACCGTGTCGTGAACGCCGTGCGGAGGTAGTTCATGAAGGTGTCAGCCGCGCATCGCACTGTCGTCGCTGGTGGCGTGGTGGGCGGCTGCCTCGATCTGCTCGATCTGTTCCTGCAGTTTGTGAACCTGCTCGTGAAACCACGGCTCCGCTTGCGTCTGTCGGGCCGGCGCCGAGGCCGACGGCATGCGGAAGTCGCCGGCGATCCTACCCGGCGTCGTGGCCATCACGAAGACCCGGTCCCCAAGATAGACCGCCTCCTCCACCGAATGCGTCACAAACAGCACCGTCGCCTGCACCTCCCGCCAGAGTTTGACCAGCAGGTCCTGCATGTCCAGACGCGTGGCGGGATCGAGGGCACCGAACGGCTCGTCCATGAGGATGATCCGCGGCCTGAGAATGAGCGTGCGGGCGATTGCCACCCGCTGCCGCATGCCGCCTGACAGTTCATGCGGATATTTTCTCGCGTCGCGAACAGGATCGAGCCCGACCCGTTCGATCCACTCGCGGCCTTCGACCTCGCGCTGCCGCCGCGCCACGCCCCGGCATTCGAGCCCGAAGGCGACGTTGTCGAGCACCGTGCGGTTGTCGAAGCTGGTGTAATCCTGAAACACCATGCCCCGGTCGGCCCCCGGACCGACGACCTCACGACCAAGCACTTCGACCGTGCCCTTCGTGGGCGGGTGCTGCGGCTCGAGCCCCGCGACCAGCCGCAGCACGGTGCTCTTGCCACACCCACTGGGGCCCAGAAACGACGAGATCTCCCCATGGTCGGGCAGATCGGGAATCGTAAAGCTCACATCCGCGAGAGCGGTGTACTCGCGGCGCGTGCCCTCGCTATAGATCTTCGTGACCCCGCGGAAATCGACCGCGGCCGCTCGGTCGACCGGCGCCTCGTCGCTCATGCGGGCCTCTCCTCGGAGTTGGGAAACCCGTGCAGCAGGCTTCCAAAGAACCGCGGCAGCAGTCCGCGGCCGCCGTAGCGGTGCGGAAAGAGGTCGCACTGCAGCCACCACAGTGCCCGGTCGATCGCATAGGCCACCACAGGGATCACGAACAGCACGATCAGGATTGGCTCCCGCTCGCCGCGGCGCTGCGACATGTTGATGAGGTCTCCGAGGCCGCCGGAGTCGCTGCCAAACTTGACCAGTTCCGCCAGCATCACATAGCCGAAGGCAAGCCCGAAGAGCAGACGGAGCGAATTGAAGATGGCAGGGGCCGCCAACGGCACGAGCACCTTCAGGATGATCTGCAGCCGCGAGGCACCCAGCGTGAGCGCCGTGTCGACATACCGCTGCGGAACCTCGAGCACGGCGGCGGTCGTATCACTCACCACAAAAGCGACGCTGGCGATGAAGAGAAACATCACCTTCTGAAATTCGCCGATGCCGAACAGGAAGAACGTGAGCGGGATGAGCGCGGCCACCGGGATGTTGCGTCCAAAGACGGTCAGCGGCGCGAGAAAGGCACGCATCGCCGGAAAACATGCGGCAAGCACCCCCAGCGGCACGCCGACGACCGCTGTCAGGCCGAAGCCGAGACAAACCCTTGCAAGCGTGCGCACCGTGTTGGTGACGAGTTTCCGTTCGCCGAACACGCGAGGCAGTTCGCGGAGCGTTTCTGCCGGGCTTGGCAGCATGGCCGGGCTGATCCATCGGGCCTCAGCCTCGCCCGCCGTGGCGATGAACCAGGCCGCCAGCACACAGGCCACGCAGGTGATGCCCCAGAGCAACGCCGTGATCGTGGGTGTCTCGCCCCGCAGCGGCCGGACCGGCGACGCTGCGGCAGCAGGCTCCGGCCCGGAAGCCCCCGGCCCCGACGCCTCGTCCCCTTTCATTCCTTCTCCGCCGAGTAGACCTTGATCTCAACGCGGCGGTTCTTTGCATGGTCGCCTGGATGCTCAGGATCGGCGGGGCGGTCCCAGCCGACGCCATCGATAGCGAATCGGTTTTCGTCGAATTCGAATTTCTCCACGAGCGATGCCTTCACAGCGCCTGCCCGCTCACGGGAGAGTTCCCTCACCATCGCCGGCGGCACAGACCCCTTCATCGAGCCATCGGTGTGCCCCTCGATCACGATCCGCGCATTGCCAAACTGCTTGGCGAGTGCCCCCACCTCATCGAGGACGAGATCGACGGTCGAGTCATACGGCTCCTCCACATCCTTGCCGTCGATCCGCCGCACGATCCGCTTGCGGAGATCCCAGCTGTTCGGAAAGAAGTGAATCACCACCGTGTTGGTGAGGATCTCCTCGTTTTCCGCCCGGATCTGCGAGAGCGTCTTCGGCGGCAGCGGCTTGGCGTATTCGTCCTTGGTCTCCGCATACTTCGGCTCGCTCCCCAGTTTCTGGATCACCGAGAAGTCCATCACCTGGTCGAACGGCACGGGCGGATTCGAGATCGCGCCGACACGGCGATAGAGGTAGTAGGCCTGCTTCCAGATCCGTTCGAAGTTGGCGGGGTTGTTTCGGTTGATGAAGAACTGGTAATTCTCGGCCCAGTTCGTGCTGTGTGCATCGCCAAGCATGGAGAGCGTGTCGGTGGCAGGGATGTTGTAGCCGGCGGACATGAGTTCGGCGGCCTTTGCCCTGGCAGACTCCGTCTTGAGCAATTCCATCGCGTCGAAGATGCCGCGCACGATCGCCTCGATCTTGTCGGGATGATCCTTGGCGAAATCGGCCCTCGCGAACCAGACGTCCGCGATCAGCCGGTTGGCCGTCTGGGTGGTCACGAGCATGCGGTTGCCCTTGGCCTTCTCAAGGTTGTAGATGTCGGGCGCCCACGACACGCACCCGGCGAGATCCTTCTGCGCGTTGAAGGCCGCGGCCGCCTGGAAGGCGTCCTCCGTGTAGACCATATCGACGTCGCCCGGCTGCAGGCCGCCGGCCACGAGCATATTGAGGGCGAAGAACTGGCTCGGGGAATTCTGGGCTAGCGCCAGCTTCTTGCCTGCCAGATCGCGAACGGTCTTGATCCCTTCGCG
The DNA here is from genome assembly GCA_964432895.1 of uncultured Candidatus Kuenenia sp. Classification (GTDB taxonomy): domain Bacteria; phylum Planctomycetota; class Planctomycetia; order Pirellulales; family UBA1268; genus CAMCQY01. The sequence goes on along the minus strand of CAYSPN010000147.1, from coordinate 5,847 downwards.
GACAACAATGCCGTCGCCGCCGTTGGAGAAGTCGACCTGCTGGAAGACCCGGGGCATGACGCGCGAATCTTTCGGAGCGCCGGTGCGGTCGACGAGCCCCTCCAGGAACAGCGGGATCATGTCGAGCGTGGCCCAGCCGATGTGCACCTCGCCCGCGGCGTAGGCATCGCGCATGGTGACCGGGTTGTCGATCAGCACCAATTCGATCTTGAACGGCTTGCCGCCCGGCGTCTGCCAGACCTTGCCCGCCTTGAAGCCATTGTTGGCGAGGATGATCGGACTCCAACCGGCCCACACGTTCAGTGCGAAGCGGACCGTGTCGTTCTCGAGCGGCTTGTAGGCGCTCGTTCCCTTCACCGGCGGCAGTTTCTCGGCCGGCTTGAAGGTGTACTCCTTGACCGTGGTGGGCGCTGCCGAGTCGCCGGCCTCGAAGAGAACCCCCTCGGCACCGGTGCCACTGCCGGCGGTTCCGCCCCCCGCCACCGCCGGACCATCACCGGCACCGATAGCACCGCCGCCGGCCGGTCCAGCCTGCCTCGCCGCGGCGTTGCCGCCAGCCGGCCGGCCCAGACCAAACTGGTCGAGCATGCCAGCCCGCCAGGCAGCCAATCCCACAAGACCGAGAATAACGGCCCACACTGCGAGCCAGAACGGAGCCTTGGGTTGACTTGCCATCGGAAGCCTCTTGTTCGAGTGGATCAAGACTAAAATGCGCGAGGATCGGCAGCAGGAGCACTACCCGCGAAACTTCGTCGTCGGTCGCGACTTGCCCGCCATGTAGAAGGCGTTCATCAGGTCGTAGGCCGTCACCTCGCAGAGCAGTTTCGTGACCTTCTCGTGGGCTTCCGGCGAGAGAAGCGGCTCGACCTCCTTCATGAGGGCCACGACGCGGTGCTCTTGCTCCTCGATTTCCTTCGTCTCCACGCGGCCATCGGCCACGACGTCGAGAAACGAATCGAGCTTCCGGGCGTATTCAGTGAGCATGGGAGCCTCGCTGGCCTCGTCGAACCACGGGGTCTTGCCTGCTGATGCCTTTGCCATGATGGGTATCTCCTCTGGGGTGTTTTCGCGTGACTCGTGACTCTCGATCGACTGTCCTTTTTCGCTTTTCGCTCGCTTGCGCTTCAGGCCTCAGGAACTGATCACCTCACGGATCGCCGCCAAGCGTTCCTGGAGGTGTGCCCGGCCACCGGGCTTGCCGACCTGTTCCTTCCAGCGGTCGGGTAGGAACCGCTTCTCGGTGCATTCGAGCACGGCGGCGATCTCCTGCATCTCCTTCTCCAAACCCTGCGCCGAGGGCATGAAATCGTCGATCGCGGCCTTCAGGTCTTCCGCGGAAATGAAGTCCGGATTGGGCTGGCCCGCATCGGCCGCCCGCTCCAGGCCCTTCCGCTTGGCAGCCAACACGACGCTCTCGATATCGGCACCGGAGAGCCCGAGGTCGAGATCGACCGGCCCGGGCAGGCCTGGCGCCAGCTTCGCATGACACTTTCGGGCCATCGCCGTGAACATCGCATCCATCTCGGCCTGATCGTGTGGATAGAAGAGCGGGATGTGCACCTCGGCACGACCCTGCCGCTTCAGGTCGATCGGCAGAAGATCGGGACGGCTCGTGAGCAGCATCCAGACGATCTTGCCGCGATACCTCGTGTCGCCCATCTGCCGGGCGATCATCGAGAAGACGCGGGCCGACGTGCCGGAGTCGCCGTCCGACTGGCGGTTGCCGAGCGCGGCGTCGGCCTCGTCGATGACGACGACCACCGGCCCCAGCCCACGGAGCACGTCGAGCGCATGCTCGAGGTTGCCCTCCGTCTCGCCGACATACTTGCTGCGAAAGTTCTTGAGCACGGCGCAGGGAATGCCGACGCTGCCGGCATAACACTCGGCGATGAAACTCTTGCCGGTGCCGACCGGCCCGCAGATCAGGTAGCCCATCGGGGCGCTCTCGAACTGGCCGCGTTTGATGGCCCGGGCGTCCGCCTCGAGACGGTTCTTCGCCTCGGCATGGCCGGCGACCGCGTCGAGGGTGAGCCGCGGCTGGATGAACTCGATCAGCCCCTGGCACGACCGCTCAATGAGGTCCTTTTTCTTGGCAGCGAATTCCGGCCCGTCGGGAGGCGAGCCGTCGCGGGCCGACATCGTGATCACGGCCCGGAGGCTTTCAAGCGTCAGCCCGCCGGCGACGGCAGCCGTCCGCTTCACCGCGTCCATCTGCGCCGGCGGCACGCCGGCAGCAGCGGCCGTGAACACGGCAAACCGCTCCCGCTCCTCGGCATTCGGGAGCGGCACGCTGATCGTCGTCACAGCCGGATTGGTCACGAGCGCGGGGTGCATCTCCGAGAGGCTGTCGGTGAGCAACACGATCGCCACATTGACGCGTCGCAGCAGCGGATTGGTCGCCCAGTTCAGCATCCGCACCAGCCGGCCCGCCCCGGCCCGCACGCTCGAGGCCGCGTCGCCGGCTGGAGCGAGATACTGCCCGTAGTCGAGCACGACGGCGATCCGCTTCCGCTGTTCGGGCGGGTCGATGAGATTGCGTTCGAGCAGGGTATCGATCGCGGCGATCGCCTGATCGGGATCACGGGGCCAGTTGGCAGCGTTGCCGAGCCGTTCCGTGAGCCACTGCGCCATCGTCCGCAGCCGAGCAGCATCGGGCCCGGCGAGGGGCCTCAGCCCCTTTCCTACGTCATAGGAGAGCACGATGTCCCAGCGGCCGAACAGTTCGCGGGCCAGAAAATCAGGCGCGGTGCCCCAGCCCGCCGGCGGCTGGGCGTCTGAGGGGCCCAGCGGCACGAGATCACGGACGTTGCCGTGCAGCAGAAAAACACAACTCGTACCGGAGAGATAGGCATCGCCGAGCCGTTCTGCCCAAGGCGGGCACCAGACCGGCAGGGCCGCCGATGGGCCATTGGCCACGGCCGTACCCAACTGCGGGGAGGCCTGCTGCGGGGATGCTGGCTGCTCTGCGTTTGGGGCAACGTTCGTCACGGTCGGCGGCTCCTGGATTGATCAGGCTCAGCCCTGCGTCTGCTTGGCCCGCTCGGTGCCGAGCTCCTTGTCGTCAGCCTTCACGCCTGCGGTCTCCGGCGTGACCATGCCCATCTCCACCTCGAACTCGCGGAGCGCCTGGTCGGCGATATTCTTCTCGACGGCCTGCTCGGCCTTGATCTTGTCGAGCCCATCGCCCGAAAGGTCGGCCGCCACGCGGACCTTGGCCCGATTCAGCCCGATCTTGTCCTGGATCACGTCTTCGATCTGGCCGAAGTCGGTGGTGATGTCGAAGTTGAAGCTGTTGGCGAGTTTGGCGAGTTCTGCCTCGGCCCGCGAGAGTTTCAAGTCGGCATCGTACTTCTGGATCTTATATTTCAGGTCGCCGAGCTTCTTCGTGGCGTGCTTCACTTTGGTGACGTTGTTGTCATAGGCGGTCTCGTGCAGCTTGAGCTGGGACTCGTTTTCGGCGAGGTCTTTCTTGGCCTTCTGCAGTTCGAGGGCAAACCGCGCCGCCGTCTCCCGCTCGCCCGCCTGTAGATAAGCCTTCACGCGGGCCTCCAGCGACGAAACGTGCTCACGGCAACCGGTCACCTGCCGAGAGACCCGCTCCACGAGGGCACGATACTGTTCCAGACCCTCCCGGCCCTCCTTCATCTGATCGACCGCCTTGTCATACTCATATTGCAGCTGGGCGACCGGGTCGGCCGTCCAAAAGTAGTTGGCGACCTTGTTCATCTGCGCGGCGAGCGCCTTCCAGAGTTTTCCCAGGATCATGTTCGGTTTCTCCGCAAACGAGGGCGGTGGATTGGGGGTTGAGGCCGAGGAGCACGTGTTGATACCGCTCTCAACGGGGGGAGTCAAACAGCCTGCAAAAACAGCCTCATCAGTGAAATCTACCGCAGCCCGCCCTTCCCTGACGGCTACCCTCCAGCATCCTGACAGATTACGATATCGCGAGCCCGTCGGCCATTTTGCTGCAGCGTCTGCTGCGCAGCCGTGGCCGAGGCTCTTTTTCATGCACGGAACACACCCAGGAGGCTCGCATGCCCGCAACCACCCGTCGCGGTTTCCTTCAGACCGCATCCATGGCCGGAGCCGGCTATTTCGTCGCCGTCGGTGGCCGTCAGGCCTGGAGCCAGTCAGCCGGCGAACAGCTCAACATCGCCTGCATCGGCGTGGGCGGCAAGGGTGGCAGCGACTCCGACAACGCGGGTCTTTTTGGCAACGTGGTCGCGATCTGCGACGTGGACCGTAACACGCTCGAGAAAAAGGGCGGCTCGGAGAAGTTCAAGAACGCGGAGCGGTTTACAGACTACCGGGAACTGCTCGCCAAGCACGGCAAGAACATCGACATCGTCACGATCAGCACGCCGGACCATATGCATGCCCCCGCGACGCTCGACGCGATGCGGCTGGGCATCAGCTGCTACACGCAGAAGCCGCTGACGCGAACGATCTATGAGGCGAGGCTCCTGGCCAACGTTGCACAGGAGATGGCCTCCAAGGGCGTGTGCACCCAGATGGGCAATCAAGGCACGGCGCTCGACTCCTCCCGTGAGGCGATCGCCCAGCTCCGGTCGGGCGTCCTGGGAACCCTCAAGGAGGTCTATGCCTGGTCGAATCGGCCAGTGTGGGCACAGGGGCCGAATCGCCGCATGAACGTCCGCAAGTACCAGACCCAGGCGATGTCCGAAGTCGACGAGCAGGAGGATCCGACGACCACCGCCGAGGAGGTGGCCTCGCTCGTTCAGGACCTGATCAAAAAGAAGCAGCAGGAGATCGGCAAGGCGCTCGAGCGGCTGGACTGGAAAAACTGGCTGGGCGTGGCACCGGCGCGGGAATACTGGCCCGGCCTCTACCATGCCTTCCAGCACCGCGGCTGGTGGGATTTTGGCACCGGGGCCCTGGGCGACATGGCCTGCCATCAACTGACGGTGCCCTTCGCCTCATGCGGACTCCGCGACCCCATCTCGGTGGTGGCGAAGACCACGGGTCACGATTTCGACAGCTTCCCGGCCAGCTCGATCATCAAGTTCGAGTTTCCCGAGACCGCGGAGCGGCCGGCGATTCCGTTCTGGTGGTACGACCGCAAGGGCAACAAGCCGCCGGCGGACGTATTCGAGAAGTGGGGCATCACCGATGTCGCCAACAGCGGCGTGCTGGTCGTGGGGGAGAAGGGCGCGTTCTACTCTTCCGACGACTACTGCGGAAAGTACGAGCTTAAGGGCGTCGAGAAGGCGACCGTCGAGTACGAGAAGGCAGAGGACCAGGGCAAGGGCAACGACGTCAACAACATGTTCGAGCTGTTCCGCGCCAAGCGGGCAGGCGATCCCAAGATCTGCAAATCGAACTTCGTCGATCGCGGCGGTCCGCTCACCGAGACCATCCTGCTGGGCAATCTCGCCGTCTGGGCGGCCGCCAAGGGGGGTGCCAACGGTGAGATGGGCGACTGGGGCGAGAAGGTCGAGTGGGACGCCAAGAACCTGAAGGTTACGAACCTCGAAGCCCTCAAGACGCCCCGCGTGGCCGACCTGATCAAGCCAACGTATCCGCAGGGATATCGACTCGACTGACGGCCCGCTTTCCCTTGCTTGCGCTGCGGGCTTGGATGACAGCGGGTTCCCATGCAAGCCCGAAGCGCCAGCGAGGGAATCCGTGACGGATGACGGAGGTGGTTCCCATGCAAGCCCGAAGCGCAAGCGAGGGAATCCGCCTTGCGTACCCACAAAAGCGCAGCAAACGCTGCCTGCGCCCGCACTTACTCACAGAGGTTGTCATGACGAATCCGGCACGATGCGGCCGAGTGGCTCGGCTCCTGTCCCTGCTGTTCACAGCGACTTTGCTGCTTTCCGTAGG
>CAYSPN010000146.1:0-1659 GCA_964432895.1 uncultured Candidatus Kuenenia sp. | reverse complement strand
CGAAGATGCCGATCCCGCCGTTCAGTATCGGGCCGTGGCATCGCTCAAGCAGGTGAGTGGCCGCGACCTCGGCAACGACGTCAACGCCTGGCGTGAATGGGCCGTCGATCCAGAGGCCCACAAGGCCGAGTGGTCGATCGCTGAGGGCTTTCGCCGGCTGTTTTAACCCCGGCAGATAGAAAACGGAGTGCTCCTGAGTGCTCGCGTCTGTTTGACCACGCGGCGGGCGAAGGAGGCGCAGGCTGGGGGGGTCTCGCGGTCTGGCTGCATGCGGCAAGCTGCCGGAATCCTCAGGTGGTCTTTGGCGAGCGGCAACTGTCTGGCGGCGAGATAGCCGATAGAAGACTCGTCTCGTGTCTTTGCCACCACGACGGGTAGCCGCTTTCAGTGCATCATTTCCGCGTGCCAACTCTGACTTGCCCCATGATTGCAGCCGCGTTCCGGCACGCCCGCCGTTTCCGAGGTCGAAGTCGGTCCGTGGCCTGCGTATTGGCAATCGCCGTCGCGGTGGCGCACCCTTGGCTGCCGCTGCCGGAGGCGGCACCGCCGGTTCCACGCGGCTCTCCGCGGAAATTCTTTGATTCACTGCTCGGCCGGCAGTCTGAGCCTGAGCCGGCGTTCATCCAGGCACCGACGCCACCCGGCCCCGAGGAGGTGAAGATCCTGGAGCAACGGGCCGCAGCAACGCGGCCCGCCAGCCCGCCAGTTGCCCGGCCGACCCCGCCGCCGGCCGCACCTGCCGTGACCCGACCACCGACGTGGGACGAAACCGTGGCCTTCGCATCGTCCTTGAAGGTCACGGCGGAGAAAGTGGCCGCCGCCGCCGCCGACCCTGCATTCAAACCGACGGCGGCCCGTCCGCCGCGAGTGGCCGCCCGGTCGTCGTCGGCCACCAACTCGGTCGCCGTTCCCGCCAAGAAGCCCGCGGCGTCCGCCAGCATTGGCCTGCAGACAACTGCGAAGCCGTCAGGGATTGCGGCCCCGGCGACGCCGAGGTTCACAAAGCTGCGGGCCCGCATTGCCCAGACACTTGCCGCCTACCAACGGCGTCCGCTCAACACCGCCCAGCACACACCGTGGGAGGTGATGCACGGCTTCATCGCCTTTGGCATCCCGACCAAGCTTCGCGTGGGCGGACCGGCCGGTGATCCGGTCAATGCCATCGGCTGGGTCAACACGGGAGGACGTTGCGGTGGGCAGGTGATGCTCGCAGCAGCGGGAGACCGGCTGACGGCGCTTCGCGGCATCGGCGTGCAGGGGCACTCAGCCCAGTATCTGGCCGTCCTGGCCCAGTCCCGCGTGGCGATGAATTCTCCGATCACGATCCAGTCGAAGGCCTTCACGGTGGCCGATCTCGTGGCGGAGGAGCAACTGGCCTGCAAGTCGGGCACCGAACTCACCTTTGCTCTCATCGCCCTCGCCCACTACCTGCCGACCGACTCGGAATGGACCGCCCGCGACGGCAAGCAATGGTCGCTTGAGAAGCTGGTGGCGGAGGAGATCGAGCAGCCGATCCGTGGGGCGCCCTGCGGCGGCACGCATCGGCTGTTTGGGCTCGCCTACGGCTGCCAGCGGCGGCTACGGGCCACGGGCCAGCTCGACGGCGTCTATCTGCGAGCCGACAAGTTCGTCCGCGATTACCAGCAGTTCACGCTCACG
>CAYSPN010000145.1:0-2490 GCA_964432895.1 uncultured Candidatus Kuenenia sp. | reverse complement strand
ACCTGCGTGACGAGCTGGCAGGTTCGCTCGGAGGCGCGGAAGTCGGCCAGGTGCAGGCTGGCATCGGCGTTGACGACGCCCACCAGCATCACAGCCGGGAAGTCGAGTCCCTTGGCGATCATCTGCGTGCCGACGAGGATGTCGATCTCCCGATTGCGGAAGGCGTCGAGCGTGCGTTCGTGGCTGCCCCGAGACCGCATTGTGTCGGTGTCCATGCGGGCCACACGGGTGCCGGGAAAGGCGGCGCGGATCTGGTCCTCGAGCCGCTGCGTGCCGGTGCCCCGCGGCACGAGATTCGGGGCCGAGCAGGAGGGGCACGATGACGGCAGTCTGGTGACGAGGCCGCAGCCGTGGCAGATGCCGCGGCTGCCCGGCTGGTGCAGGGTGAAAGCGATGTCGCACTGCGGGCACCGCATCGTGTGGCCGCAGGCCCGGCATTGCACGGCCGTGGCGAAGCCGCGGCGGTTGAGCAGGAGCATCACCTGTCCGCCCGCGTCGAGCGCCCAGCGGATGCCGGCGGTGAGCCGTGGACTGACCGCCCCGCGGGAGCGGCTGGTCGGATCGCGGAGGTCGACCGAGAGCACCGGCGGCAGTTGCGACCCGCCCACGCGGCCCGGCAGCCGGCACATCCGCCACTCCCCTTTGAGACAGCGTTGGAATGTTTCGAGCGCAGGGGTCGCCGATCCGAGCACCAGCGGCACACCCTCGGCCCGCGCAATCCACTCCGCCACGTCGCGGGCATGGTAACGCGGCGCGGTCGCCTGCTTGAACGTGGTCTCGTGCTCTTCGTCGATCACGATCAGCCCCAGCCGAGGCGTGGGTGCGAAGATGGCACTGCGGGCCCCCACGACCACGCCCACCTGGCCGGCGGCGATCTCGCGCCACTGGGCATGCCGCTCGGCCGGCGTCAGATGACTGTGCAGCACGGCCACGCTCCCGAACCGGGCGCGGAACCGGTCGCAGGTCTGCGGAGTGAGACTGATCTCGGGTACGAGCACGATCGCCTGCTTGCCGTAGGAGAGCGTCTCCTCGACCGCCTGCAGATAGACCTCGGTCTTGCCGCTGCCCGTCACGCCAAAGAGCACGACCGTCTCATGTCGGCCGCCGCGGAGCGGTTCGAGAATCGCCGCGAGTGCCGCGGCCTGCGCGGGAGCAAGCTCGTCGGGCCTGTCATGGCTGATCGTAGGCCTGCCGGAGGCGGCATCTGACGGTCGACCCTGCGGTCGGTCAACGCTCCCGGCTTCGCGAAGCAGGCCCACCTTCAAGAGCCGCACGACGACGGCGCGGCTGGCGCCCGTGGCCTCTGCCAAGGCCTCGGCGGTGGCCGGCGTCGTGGCCGCCGCGAGCACACGAGCCTGCGCCGGCGTCGGCTTGCGGGATGGCTCCACGCCGGCGGCCACCAGCAGCGGAACGACGCGGCTCTTCCGGCGAAACCGGACGCCCGCCGGTAAGACAGCTTCGAGCACCTCGCCCCAGCGGGCCATCCAACGATCGGCCATCCACTGCGTGAGGTCGAGCATCCGTCGCGAGAGCAGCGGGGCCTCGTCTTCCACGCCCACCACGCTCTTGAGCGGCGTCTGCGGCAGCTCGCCGCTGCGGACCGCCACGCAGTAGGCGAGCCGCTCCCGGTTGCCCCGTCCCAGCGGCACGATCACCCTCCGGCCGGGCTCCACCGCCCCAGCCAGCGCATCGGGCACCAGATAATCCAGCGGCTTCTCGATCCCGTCGGGCAGCACGACGGTGGCGATGATGCCCTGGCGGGCGTCATCCTCGGTCCACTGGGGACCGCTTTCGAAGAGGCTTCGTTGGCTCGTATGCTGGTGCGACATGCGTGGATTAGACCGCGGCGATGGCATGCCGAGGAAGCCCACGGGCTCACGAGGAACCGACCGTGCGAATTGGTGTGTTTGGCGGCAGCTTCGATCCAGTGCACATCGGCCACCTGCTGGCCGCCGAGTGTTGTCGCGAGCAGGCGGGCCTCGACCGCGTGCTCTTCGTGCCGGCCGCCATTCAGCCGCACAAGCAGCATCGGCAGCTCGCCTCGGGACAGCACCGGATGGAGATGCTGGCTCTGGCGACGGGCGGGCATGATGCGTTCGCGGTCTTGGGCGACGAGCTTGATCGCGGGGGCGTCAGCTACACGGTCGACACGCTCGAGCGGCTGCGGGCTCAGCATCCCGGCGACGAACTCCTGCTCATCCTCGGTCCAGATGCCTTCATCGGCCTGCCCTCCTGGCGGGAGCCGCAGCGGATCGTCGAACTGGCGGGCATTCTCGCCGTAGAGCGGGAATCCCTCGACGATCTCACCGCGGCGGCCGTCCGCGTACCGCTTGAACCCTTGCTCGGGCGCGAGCGGCTCGATCGAGTGATTGCCGAGCGGGTGAGGCTGCCGGCGATCGGCATCCGGGCGAGCGACCTGCGGTCGGCCGTAGCCGCTGGGAGAAGCATCCGGTACCGAACGCCCCGCGCGGTCGAGCAGTACATTACCGC
>CAYSPN010000144.1:0-2123 GCA_964432895.1 uncultured Candidatus Kuenenia sp. | reverse complement strand
GCCGACAAGCTCAGGCAGTTTGCCACGACCTTCGCCACCCGGGCCTTCCGTCGGCCGCTCAGCGATCACGTGCGAGCGCTCGTCATCGACCGTCCCTTCGCCGATGCCCCCGACCTCGACGCTGCGCTCAAGCGGTCGATGTTGCTCGTGCTGGGATCGCCGCGATTCCTCTTCCATACTGAGGCGACTGCGGGGAACGAGGCGGCCGCGAGTGAAAAACCCGACGGTTTCGCGACCGCAGCGAGGCTCTCGTTTGGCCTCTGGGATTCGATCCCCGACCAGCCGCTCTGGGACGCGGCTGCCAAGAACGAGCTCGGCACGACTGAGCAGGTTCGCAGGCAGGCCGAGCGGATGGTGAACGACCGTCGCACCCGCTCCAAGCTTCGCGATTTCCTTTTCGCCTGGCTCCGCGTGGACCACGGCCCCGAGATCGTCAAGGACAAGATCCGCTACTCGGAGTTCTCCCCGGAGATCGCGGCCGATATGCGGGCGAGCCTGGAACTGTTCTTGGATGACGTTGCGTGGGGATCGGGCGGCTCCGACTTCCGCCGTCTCTTCACCGATGACGAAGTCTATCTCAACGGGCGGCTCGCTCCGCTGTACGGAGCGAAGCTCCCCGCCGATGCTCCGTTTCGTCGCGTCCGTCTCGACGATGGCCGCCGCGCGGGCGTGCTGTCGCATCCCTACATGTCCAGCGTGCTCTCCTATGCAGCCGCCACGTCGCCAATCCACCGCGGCGTGTTCCTGGCCCGCAGCGTGATGGGCAACGTCCTCAAGCCACCCCAGGAGGCAGTCGCCCCGCTGGCGCCCGACCTCCATCCAGATTTGAGCACGCGGGAACGGGTGGCGCTGCAGACGAGTTCGGTTGCCTGCCAGACCTGTCACACGATGATCAATCCGCTTGGCTTCGCACTGGAGGAGTTCGACCCGATCGGACGGTATCGGACGGCCGAGATCCGCGGCGACGTACAGAAGCCGATCGACGCCTCGGGCTCGTACCTGCCCCGGGAGGGTCCACAGGCGACGTTTCGCGGGGCCCGTGAACTGGCGGCCACCATCGCCAGCAGCCGCGACGCCCAGGAGGCCTTCGTTCAGCAGCTCTTCCATGCCCTGGCCAAACAGCCCATGCGGGCCTGGGGCCCCGACACGTTGGAAACACTGCGGACGCAATTCGCGGCGAACAACTGCGACATCCGCCGACTCATGGTCGATATCATGACTGTCGCAGCCCTGCCGCCAGCCTCACCACCGGCGCAGGCCCCCACGCCGCTGAGCCCTGCCGAACACGCATCCGCCCCGGAGAAAACCCCATGATCACCGTCTCGCGACGCGAACTCCTGCGTCGGCTCGGGGTCGGCTCGGCCGTGCTCCCCTTTCTCGGCAACCTGCCCAGCCTCGCCGCGGCCGAATCCACGGCGCCGAAAAAGCGGCTCGTGATCGTGTTCAGCCCCGACGGCGTCGTGAAGAAGAACTTCTGGCCGACGGAGCCCGGGCCGTTCATGACGTTGCCACCGGTCGTGCAGCCGATCGAACTCCCGCCGATCCTCCGGCCGCTCGAGCCATTTCGTGACCGTCTGCTCATGCTCAAAGGCGTGCACGACAAGGTGCAGGGGGATGGCGACAGGCACATGCGTGGCATGGGCTGTCTGCTTACCGGCATCGAACTCTTTCCCGGCAATATTCAGGGTGGCGGCGAAACCCCCGCCGGCTGGTCGAGCGGCCTCTCGATCGATCAGGAGATCAAAACCTTTCTGCAGAGCCAGCCCGAGACGGCCACCCGCTTCGGCTCGCTGGAGTTCGGCGTGCTCGTGCCCAACCGCGCCGACACCTGGACACGGATGATCTACAACGGCCCCAACAAACCGGTGGCCCCGATCGACGATCCCTACCAGATGTTTCACAAGCTCTACGGCCAAACGAAGGACCGCGAGAGCATGCGGAGCGTGCTCGACGAGCTTCACGAGGATCTGGCCACGGTATCGTCGGCCCTGCCGGCGGAGGATCGGCGGATCCTGGAGGAGCACGCCGCGCTCGTCCGCGGGTTCGAAAAGGAGATGGCGAGCCACCACGCGGAGGTGTCGCACGCCGTGCCGGTGCTCGAGCAGGGCATCGTCGAGCAGAAC
>CAYSPN010000143.1:0-3553 GCA_964432895.1 uncultured Candidatus Kuenenia sp. | reverse complement strand
CGAGGGCCAACCGTGAACGCGGCCAACCCGCTCGTGCTCGCCGACAAGAACGGCAAACCCCACCTGCTCGTGACCGCGTCGTATGGGATCGGGTCACTGTATGGGTCGTTCGACAAGGTCAGCATGACGAAGGTCTGGGCCGGCACCGACTCGCTGGCCACGCAATACTGCACGCCCATCGCCCGCGGCGGTTTCCTCTTCGCGATCGACGGCCGCGATGACGGGCCACCGGGCGAATTCAAGTGCATCACGCAGGCAACGGGAGAGGTGCTCTGGAAAGAACCCAATTTTGGCTACGGCTCGCTGATTTTCGCTGACGGCAAGATCATCGCCACGAAGGTTGGTGGCGAGTTGGTGCTCATCCAGCCCGACACGGCAGGACTGCATGTGCTCGCGCGTGCCCGGCCGTTTCCGGGCACGGTCCGCGCCCTGCCCGCCCTGGCGGCGGGCAAACTCTACGTACGCGACGAACACACGCTCAAGTGCCTGAGCGTGAAGCCCCGCGTACGCTAGAACCCTCCGCTTCGCCAGGCTTCGGCGAGAAGGATGCCGCAGGCGACCGACACGTTGAGACTTTCCACCGCGCCGGTGCCAGGAATCTGAACCGACTCGTCGGCCAGGGCCGCGATCGGCTTCGACACGCCCTCCCCTTCACTGCCGAGCACCAGCACGATCTTGCCGCCGAGGCTCTTGGGCGAAACCGGACTGCCGCGGTGGCTCGAGGTCGCCACCACGCGGAATCCCAGTTCCTTGAGCCGCTTCAGATCCGCCTGCGGATCGGCGAGATCGCAGACCGGCACATGCTCCGCCGCCCCTTCCGCAACGCGAACGGCAGCCGGTGAGAGCGGCGGCAGATCGCCGCGGGCTCCCAGCACGGCGGCCGTGCCAAAGTGCGCCGCCGTGCGCAGAATGGCGCCGAGGTTGTGCGGATTCTGGACGCCGTCGAGATACAGGAGCGGCCCCTTCAGCCGCCGCTCCTCGATCGCCCGGAGCAACTCCGGCATGCCCCAACGCGGACAGGCACGGGCAAGGATAACGATCCCCTCGTGGTGCGTCGATTCGCTGATCCGGGCGAGATTCTCGTGTGCCACTAGCTGAAAGCCCAGTCGCGCCTTCGCACAGTGCTCGAGGATCGCAGCGAAGTGCCGACGGCGGTCCTCGGCGACGTAGACGCGGATGATGTCCCCGGGTCGGCGGGCGAACAACGCCTCGCAGGCGCGAACCCCGTGATACTTCTCCTCGGCCTTACTCTGATGGCGGGCCGCTGGCCGCTCGCTCGGTGGGGCCGCGGGCCTTCGAGCCACTGCTCTGCGCTCGCTTGCATCCTGACGCTGACCACTTTTTGCGGGACGGCTCACTGACGGGCGGGAACGCTTCATGGTGGGATTACCGAGGTGGTTGCTGGCGGCTGGACGAGGGGGCCGCTGCGGCGGTCAGCGATTGACGACGTGTTGCGGCTGGCCGGCGACGAAGGCCCGGAGGTTTGCTGCCGTCACCTCGATCAGTCGCCGCCGGGCATTCCGCGTGGCCCAGGCGATATGCGGCGTAATGATGCAGTTGCGCGCCGTGAGCAATGGATTCGAAGCCGGCGGCGGTTCCACAGAGAGCACGTCGAGGCCCGCCCCGGCGATGCGGCCTTGGTCGAGCGCGGCAGCGAGGTCGGCCTCATTGACGAGCGGTCCCCGCGACGTGTTGATCAGGAACGCCGTCCGCTTCATGAGGCCGATCGTCTCCGCATTGATCAGCCCCTGGGTCTCGGGCGTCAGCGGACAGTGGAGGCTGACGACGTCGCTCTCGCGGAGCAGCGTGGGCAGGTCGACGTGCATTGCGTCCTCGTTGCCACCCACTGGTGCGGCCGTCCGCCGATGGGCGAGCACCCGCATCCCAAACGCCCGGCCGACCGCGGCCACGGACCGACCGATCCGCCCGTAGCCAACAAGCCCGAGCGTGAGCCCAGCGAGTTCCACCAATTCTCCATCCCAGTAGCAAAAATCCTCGCACGCCGCCCAGCGGCCCGCGCGGACGGTCTGCGCATGGTGGCCGGTGTGGTTAGTGAGTTCTAGCAGCAGGGCGAACACCGCCTGCGCGACGTTTGGCGTGCTGTATTCCGGCACGTTGCAGACCGGGATGCCTCGTTCCTTGGCCGCCTCCACGTCGACGATGTTGTAGCCGGTGGCCAGCACGCCGATGCACTTGAGCCGCGGCATCGCAGCGATCGCCTCCCGAGTAATCACCGTCTTGTTGGTGAGGACGATGTCGGCATCGCGGGCCCGCGCGACGACGTCGGCGGCGGTCGTCCGTGGGTGCACGGTCACCGGACCGATCGCTTCGACCTCCGACCAGCTGAGGTCGCCGGGGTTGGCCGTGTGGCCGTCCAGAATCACGATCGTGTGTGTGTCTTTCATGGCCACAGAGGATAGCACGACCACGCGACCGACGGCGGCCGAATCTGGCCTGCAACGTCGAAAGTGTCCCGCCGACAGTCCGCCAGTCGCCCGGCGGCCAGCTGGTTGCTTGATCCATCCCTGCATGGAGCCGGAAGGTTGCCCGTTCCGAATTCCCCAGGCCCCAGCGATCACCTCCCATGCCCCCCTGCGCGGACGCCGTCTGCTCCCTGTTCTGGCTCGCACGGCCCGCGCTGCAATCCGTGCTCGATGAACTGAGGGCTCGGGGCCATCGGGTCGTCGGGCCGCAGGTGGCCGACGGAGCGGTGGTCTACCGCGACCTCGCCGATGTGACCCAGCTCCCCACCGGCTGGCTCGACGACCAGGATGGCGGCAGCTACCGGCTGCGGCGGGACGACACTGCCGGCTGGTTCGACCATGTCGTTGGGCCGCACTCGCTCAAGAATTTCCTTTTTCCTCCTCGCGAGACGATCCAGCGGCTGGTGCGCGAGGATGGCTCCTGGCGGGAGGCCCCCCAGCCCGACGACCCGCAGCCGCTCGCCGTGATCGGCGTGCGTGCCTGCGATCTCGCCGCGCTCCGCGTGCAGGACAGGGTCTTTCTTCACGGCCCCAATGTCGACCTCGCCTATCAGTCACGACGCGAGAAGCTCTTCGTCGTGGCAGTCAACTGCCGCCGGGCGGCCGCCACATGCTTCTGCCACTCGATGGAGTGCGGCCCCGCCGCGACCCACAGCTTCGATCTGGCGCTCACGGAGGCCGGCGATCGATTCGCCGTCGCGATCGGCTCGGAACGCGGCGGCGAGATCCTGAACGCCCTTGGCTCCGCAGGCGTGCTCACGCCCTGCACGGCCGATGAGACCGGCCGCGTGCGGGCCATCCCTCGCGATCTCGAACGCACGATGCACGCCCGCGCGGCCCGGCCAGGCGAGCCGCGACCGCGATCCCTTGATACGGATGGCATCCGCGATCTGCTCTACGACAACCTCGAGCACCCACGCTGGAAGACGGTGGCAGACCGCTGTCTGTCGTGCGCCAACTGCACGCTCGTCTGCCCGACCTGCTTCTGCAGCTCGGTCGAGGAGGTCTCCGACCTCTCCGGCGACGACGTCACCCGGGAGCGTCGCTGGGCCTCCTGCTTCACGCTGGCA
>CAYSPN010000142.1:0-1739 GCA_964432895.1 uncultured Candidatus Kuenenia sp. | reverse complement strand
ACGGCGATCAAGCCGACGTGGGGCAGATTGCCAGTCTGCCGCTTGGGTGATTGGCAGGTTGGCAACGGTTGCAACCCGCGCTCCGCGTCTACGCCGACGACGCATAGAGCGCAGCCTGCTCAGTTTCAATCCGGTATTTCGTGAAGGAAAACCACTCGTCATTCAGGTACGTGGTGCGCAGGTCGAGAATGTGCTGGACGCCTTCGGTTTCCCAACGCATTCCGGTGCATTCCATCCGGTCTTTGACCACGTGGCGGCAGGCGCCCTCGACCACCCCGCTGCCGATCGGATAGCCCTGGGCCAGGCACACGTCGTACCGCCTGTATGACCGGTTGTTCTCCAGATACGTGATGACCTTCGCCAATCGCTTGCGTTTGGGGTTCTTCAACGGGTGCTTGGTCCCCATCTGTTTGAGGCCGCCGATCACGTACCCCACATCGCCTTCCAACACCCGTTGCAACCGTTGTGCCACGAAGGCTTTGGCCTCCGCGCTGCCTTCCGGATGAAAACAGTGCGCGGCCAGCCACAATCGCTCCAGCACATGAAAGATGTCCAGCACACAGAGAATCGGCAAACCCACCGTTTGCACCAGCGTTTTGACCTTCTCCCACAAGGCCCGATCCCCGTCGCACACGGCGATGATCGGCTTGTCCCCGCCGGAGTTGCGGGCGCGAATCTGTTCGGCAAACCAACCGAAGATCCGATCCTTGCCGCCGGTCTCCTGGCCCTCGATCACCCGCGTCAGTTCGGCGTGCAGCTGCTTGTTCTGCGGCCGCGGCCGCCGGGCTTGACATTCGTCCCGGAGGATCTCGTCCACGACCTCCTCGGCACGACGCACGAACGGTGCAATCGTATACACGCCTCCCACGCAGGCCTCCCGCTTGGCGTTGGCCTTCTGGCCTTTCTTGCGACGCACCGGCTTGGCCCCGCCATCTTTGCGACGCATCGGCACCCCCTTGCCGTCGGCGGTCAGGACCAGAATCGGTCCCTCTGGCTCCGCCACCGTCGGGGGCTGGGCCCAGAATGGCTCTACCGCGGAGGCCATCTGGCTGTTCATCTGCTCCAAACTCAAAACCGATTGTCCCAGCCGCAGAATCCGCCGGATCGTCGCTTGGGATTCCCCGTATGAATTCTGCACACACAAGCCCTGATCCCAGTCCTGCAAGACGTAAGAAAACTCACTGTCCGGCAACGCCAGAAGCGCATCGAGCGGAATCACCTCGTGCCTTTGCGTCTCCCGCGTGCCATATACGTACCGCGAGATCTCGATCGGCCCAAAGATCGAGACATACCGCCGGACGTGCGGCTGTTCCAGCCGGCGCAGAACCCGACCGTCCTGCTCCAGAGTTGGCCCCAGGTCCCCTTGCCGATAACCGGCGACATAGCCTTCCAGCAACCGCCGCCCCAAGTGCAGCATCTGCCCCCACAGGTCCGACTCGACTTGGTCGATCCGCCGGCCCGCGCCGCCGGCCTGTCGCAGGAAATCCTGGATCTGGGCAAATTGTTCCTGGGCCTTGAGAATCGCTTGCTCCTGTGCCATAATCATGATCGGGTCTCCTACTCACAGTGAACATCAGAATCTTCTTTCTATGTTCCGGCTTTGGAGACCCATAATAACAAACTCAAAGCAGCACAACTGCTTTATTTATAAGGCTTTACGCCGGCGCGCCCGGCAAGTTACGCCCAACTCATTTCGACCTCAGCAGACTCGTCCGGCATGCCGGAACCGCCAACCACTT
>CAYSPN010000141.1:0-9918 GCA_964432895.1 uncultured Candidatus Kuenenia sp. | reverse complement strand
CAGCCATGCTGCCACCGCGGTGACGCGGCCCGCGACGACCCCCAGCCGCTCCGCGAGCGACTGCGGCGGACCATATGGATGGCCCCGCCCGACCGCCGTCGAGAGCAACGCGCCGGCCACGGACAGGCACTGTTCCCCGCTGAGAGGAGCCAGACGCCTCGCCTCGACAGGGATCGCCAGCCAGGCAGCCGCCGTCGGCTCCGCTCCACGCTCTGCGTCAGCCTCAGACGGCTTCGTCACGGATGCGCTCCGAGTCGTGCACTTTCCCAATCCGCAAAACAGGACGGCAGCGCCGGCACACTGCCGACGCTGCCGCCATGGAAAGCTTGAAAAACTCTGGGTAACGAACAGGCTGATGTGCGTGCCGCGAACGCGGGATCACGAGCCTGCAGCCACCGATTCAATGTCGAGGAGGCTGCAGATCCGATCGACGAGCACCTCGGCCTCGAACGGCTTCTGCAGGAACTCGTTGGCGCCGGAGGCCTTCAGGTCCTCGATCTTGTCGGGCTCGCACATGCCCGAGATGCAGATGATCCGCACTTCGTCCATGGTGGAGTCGCTCCGGACCCGCTGGCAGACTTCCTTGCCGTTGATGTCCGGCAGCATGACATCGAGCACGATCAGATCGGGACGATAGTCCTTCACCATCATGCCGGCGTCGAAGCCGTTGTTCACGCTCCGCGTTTCGAAGCGGCCATCCCGCTCGAGCACGTCGGTGATCAGTTCGACGAGATCCTGATCGTCGTCGACAACGAGAATCTTCCGTCGACCGCTTTCCAGCGCGTCGGTCGGAATACCGTTGTCCCGCATGAAAAGGAACAGTTGATCACGGGGAATCCGACGGAACCGGCTGCCCGGCACGCGGAATCCCTTCAACTGTCCGGAGTCGAAGCAGCGAATGATCGTCTGCTGACTCACCTTGCAAATCTTGGCGGCCTCGCCAGTTGTGTACACAGTCTTCTGCATCTGCTTTACCACCCTCTCCCTAGCCGTGGTACAGCTAGTCAAAAACGGGGCATAGAAGCTTTACTCTTTCCGAGAGCCAGCCCTAAGCCCCTAGGCTTCCTAGTTGCCGTAACGCCCGCAATCCTTCGCTTTTCACAGTGTTGTCTGCAAGATCTGATCTGGCTCTGCTACCGATCGATCCAACAATCAGGCCTTCAAAACGAGCACTGCGGCGGAAGGAGTGGGCCGCGTAAGGCAGCGAAAGGGATTCCATTTCCCTACCGGCTGCCAGGCTTACCATCCTTGCCACGCCCTCAACTCTAGCGGCATCTTGCGCATTGAGTCAAGATCGACGCATTTGACGCAAACGCCTTGTGCGCAAGACCTTGGGCATTACCCCCGAAGTGTCCAGAATTTTTTTCTCTGGGCAGGATGGGGCAGATGGCCACAATCTGGCTCAGCCCAATGACGAGACGGCTGGTGCAACGATTTCCAGCAGTTCCACCGCGGGCCGGCCATCGAGTTGGATGTCGGCCACGCGTCCGTAGACCGGCATCACCGCAGCGGTTTCGGCAGAGCCGAGCCCTTTCAGCCGAAGGACCTGCTGGAGGTGGGGACCTGGCATAATTTCCAGCAACTTCACCGCGTGCACTTCCCGCAGCATGCCCGCCTCAATGAGGATGCGGCCCAGGGGCCGACGGGCCTCGCGGATTGCTGCTGCTGCATGCTGGTCGAGATGCGATAGGTCGATCCGTACGATGCCGTGCTGCACGATCGTTCCTGCCTGTGTCTCCAGGAGGATTTCTCGGGCATACCAGCCGTCATGTGGCCGCTTGCCGCATCCCTCTTCTGCCCTCGCCACGACCCGCAGTCGCACGTCGCCCCCGTGAAACCGTTCCATCGCCACGGTCATGTGGCTGCGATGGTCCAGCAAGGTCCGGGCCGGCTCAGGCACGTCGGCCGACGTGACGCTACGCAGTCCGCCGAAATCGTCGCGGCTGCAGAACAACTGCACGAGCGCAACGGCTCTCGCCACGGGATCGCGGGGGTCAGGCTCGCTCTTCATGCCACGTGCACCGACGGGAAACTGACGGACAGCGTGCCCACGCCCCGTGGTGAGCCCACGCGGCTGTTCGCCGTCGCCCGCGATTTTCAGCAGGAATCGTCGTCACCTGCAAGCGTCAGGTCGAAAACGCCGTCGCGGCGAGTTCCGGCACGGCGAGATCGAGCAGGAATTCCAGCACGTCCCGCAGCCGCCGGAAGCGGCAGGTGGCGGCGGCGGCGGCCGCGAGAGCACGCTGTTCGGCCACGAGCGACGCCGCCCGCTCGAAGACTCCTGCCTTGGCATAGAGCTTCCTGACCTCGGCGACGGCCGCCACGATCGTTGCCTCGTCAGCGTCGTCGCGGCCTGCTGTCCGGGCTAGTTGTTGCAACCGTTCAGCGTCCCCCTCCGACAATCGCTCGAGCGCCAGGGCCCACATCACGGTGGGACGGCCGCCCAGCAGATCACCGGCGGCACGACGGTTGTTCTCCAGATCGCCGCTCCAATCCTTGAGATCATTGAGCACCTGGAAGCCCGTGCCCACGTGCAATGCATAAGCTCCGACCTTCCCCGCCTCTGCGGGCTGGATTCCCGCCAGCCGAATTCCCATGGCGACCGCTGCCTCGAACGCCGGCGATGTTTTCAGGCCGTAGATCGTCAGGGCTTCGCGGGGCTTGAGCCGCTTGTCGCCCCCATCCCGCCACCACAGTTCGGCCCCCTGACCCTGTGCCAGACGCACATGCGCGTCGGCGAGGATCGCCACCACATCCCGCAGGGTCGCGGGCTCGACATCGGGCAATCCCGCGACGATGCGATAGCCGAGACCAAGCAGATAATCACCGGCGTTGATGGCGGCGGGAACCCCGTGTTCGACGTGGAGCGTCGGACGCCCGTACCGCATCAGGTCTTGGTCCTCGATGTCGTCGTGCACAAGCGATGCCTTGTGAAAGATCTCGATGGCCACGGACGCCGCCTTGGCCGACTCGCGCACCGACGTTTCTCCTCCGCTCCCGAGGTCGGTCCGCACGGCGTCATGCGCCGCCAGGCAGATGAACGGCCTGAGAAACTTGCCGCCGCGAGTGAGGAAATCGGTCGCCATGCAGGCCGTCGCATCCAGCGGCACAACGCCGCCAGCCTTTTCCAGATACTGGCCAGACCCCGTCACAGCGGCTGGAGCACACGCCGGACCGAAAACCGGACCGAAAACCGGGCCAAGGCCGAGCCGCTCTGATAACTCGCCGAGGGTCTCGGCCGAGAACATCTCCGCGGCCTCTCGGAGCAGCGGCAGGTAGTCGCCCACCGGAGCAGCCCCGCCACCGGCGACCCCCACGAGGCCAAGCACCCACTCCACGTCGATCGCAGAGGCGGCCAGCGATTCGGCACACCCCACGTGCACGGAGGCGGAGAGCGGCTCATAGGGCACCGCGGCCACAGGCAGAGAAAACGCCGGCAGCATGGCAAACGCCTTTTCGAGATCACCGAGACGGGCCATGCCGAGCACGCCGTCGTACTGTCCGGTAAGCAGCGACCCGATGCCCGCGACCGCCCGACCCACGGGCTCTACGACCCAGCCGCTATCCCGCGCCGCCGACCAGATCGTGGCGATGCCGCAGCTGGGGCCGCAGACACGCGGCACCGACGAGACCGGGTCATCCGGGCCATGGCCTGCCACCGGGCAGTCGGGCAACAGAAGCAGCCGACGTCCTGAGGCCGCGGCGGCCAGGCGATCCCGCCAGAACTCCGACACGATCGTGACCATCATCCAGCCTACGTGCTCCGGGCCGGCGGACGCCCGCTTCACGAGGGTCTCGGCGGCGGCACGCAATCCGGCCGTCGTTCGCAGAGCAGCCGGCACCCCCTCCGACCGCCATGGCGACACCAGATCGGAGGCCATTGCCCGCAGCCGCTCGCGAACGGGCTTCGAGTCCGGGCACCGCAGCGCGGCGGTCGGCGGCCGCCCGGATCGCTCCGAAAACCCCAGGGTTTCCCGCTCCGGAGCCGATGGATTCATGGCCGATGCTGCTTCGTACACGGAGTGCCTCGCTCAGTTCGAAAAAGACCGCGGGGAGCCACCGGGCGCGCCCGCATCCAAGGGATTCCCCAGGGAAACCGCACCCGGGGAAGAAACATAACCCCTGGGGGCCGTGGACCGGCCTCAGCCATCAAAAAACCGCGGGAGGAGCGAGTCGATCTGCAGGAGTCCGCGGCGGGAGAGCACCGGCCCGTTGGCCGTGCGGTCGAGATACCCCTCCGACTCGAGCGATTGCCACTGGTCCGCCCATTCGGCCAGCGGATCGACGCCAAACTTGCGAGCCAGCCGGCCCGCATCGAGCCGGCCCCGCTTGAGGCCGAGTACCAGTTCGCGGATCAGCAGTTCCCGCCGGGTCGGCGCGAGCCCCCGGAGAATCGGCAGCCGCCCCGCCTCGACCGCGGCGAGGTAGTCGTCCCAGTGGGTGGCATTCTGGTAGTGCACGCCGGAGAGGTGCCCGAAGCTGGCCACGCCAAGCGCCACCAGATCGCTCCCCTCCCAGAGCATGTCGCGGTAGTGGAAGTGCACGCGGGCTGGATCGCGGACGAGCGTGTAGCCGCTCGAAATCGAATAGCCTCGTTCCAGGCAGCGATCGAAGGCCCAGTCGACCCATGCTCGCTTCGTCGGCCAGTCCGCCACCGGCGTCTGCCCGCCGCCGTCCCGCGCGTCGCGAACGAACACCGTATTGAGCGGCAGTTCCATCTGATAGATCGTGATGCTGTCGGGCTCGAGCGCCAGGGTTTTCTCGACAGTGCATTGCCACGAGTCGAACGTCTCGCCGACCATGCCTGCGATCAGGTCGACGTTGGTGTTGGGGAAATCCGCGGCCTTGATCCAATCCCAGGCGCGGAGGATCTCGGCGGAGAGATGGGCCCGGCCGTTGGCCTCGAGCACGTCATCGGCGAAGTTCTCGACGCCAAGCGAAATCCGCGTCATGCCGAGCGACTTGAGCGCTGCCACCTTCGGCTCGGAGAGCGTGCCCGGTTCGCACTCGAACGTCACCTCTTCGGCGTGCTGCCAGCCGAAACTCTCGTGCAAACCGGCGACCAGCCGTTCCAACTGCTTCACGCTGAGAAACGACGGCGTGCCGCCGCCGAAGTAGACATAGCGGAGCGGCCGACCCCGGACCGCAGGCTTCGCGGCAGTAATCGCGGCCTCGCGGGCGAGCGCCAGGGAATACCGCTCCACGTCGGCGGCGGCGACGTCGGTGTAGACGCGGAAGTAGCAGAACTTGCATCGCTTCCGGCAGAACGGAATGTGCAGATAGAGGCCGAGGGGCACAGCCGTCTCGTCAGTCCGTGGTTCCGTGTCGAAGGCGGCGAGCACCTCCGGCACCGCGGCGTCGGTCCACCGCGAAAACGGCGGATAGTTGGCGACAAAATAGCTGCCCGGCTCGGTCGTGGTGCTCAAGAGGGGTTCTCTCGTGGTTTGAAAAACCGCCGGATGCACGGTGTCGCGTCGGTCGTGGCGTTCTCGTCACACAAGCCCGCGGGCCGCGAGCAGGTCGTCGAAGTCGCGGAGGTGGTAGGCGACCTTCGCCGTGTCGAGCACCCGGCAGAGCGACCGCAGCGCAATCCCCATGCCGTCGGGGCCGCTCGTGCCGCCGAATTGGCCGCCGCCACGCACGTGCGGCTCCAGGTCCAGAAATACGCCCGGAATCCCGCGGCGTTCCAGCTTCTTCGTGAGCGAAGGGAGCATGGTCTTGAGATCGGCGAGGATCCGTTCGTGGCCGCCCGCGCCGCGGTCGGAAGGCACGAAGTTGTCGAGCATGTGCTCGTCGACGTGCTTGCCGCGAACCTTGCCCGACACCTTGCGGTAGTCCTTGATGTGGACCCAGCCCAGCCCCGGCTTCATCGCCTCCCACTGCGCATAGACCTGAGCCGTGGAAAAGCCCTGCACGATCAGATTGGCGGCGTCGAACACGAGCACGAGGCCCGGATGGTTGACCTTCCTGTGAATCTCCGCGAGCAGTTCGCCCGTCTGGCCGACCAGGTTGGCCTCGACCTCGAGGCCGAAGGTGAGATCGGAGCGGTGACAGGCCTCGGCGATCTGGCCGATGCGGTCCGCCGCCTCCTCCAGATAGTCCTCGGGCTTCGCTCCCTTGGGATGATAGAAGGAGAAGCCGCGGATGAGCTTGGTCTCGAAGGCGTGGGCGAGTTCGCAGGCCTTGGCGACGTCCTTGGCGAGATACTGTTTGAAGGGCACGTAGGCGTTCTTCGTGCCGTCGGCTTTATCGACAAGCTTCACCTTGCCGATCGGTGAGGCGATCGACGCCACGTTCAGGCCATACTCATCCTCGAGGTGCCGGAGTTTCTGGATCTCCGACAGCGACAGCTTCATGACGTTCTTCACGCCCTTGCCGACGTCGATGAACCGCAGGCTGTAATACTCAAGGCCAATGGCCGCGAGGGCCGTGAACTGCTCGACGGCCGTGAGGTGAAAGGCAGACTCGTCAGCGAGGGCGGAGAGGAGGACGCGGGCGGAAGACGTCGCAGGACGGGCCATGATGGGCGGTGCCTCGTGGGATGGGTGAGCCGATCCGACGATTGTGCATCCGTCGCATGGCAAAGGAAAGGGCCGGCAGCCACTGGCGCCGACAACCGCCCCCACTCACCCAGCCGCTGGCAGGTGCTCGCCCGAGGGGTGCGACACCACGATCCGTGACGAAATCCCGCCCCGGGGAGTGAAGTGGGCCACGAGCGTCATCCGCTTGGGCTTCAGCACCGCCACCAGATCATTGAGGATCCGGTTGGTGACGTTCTCGTAGAAGATGCCTTCGTTGCGGAACGCCTGAAGGTACAATTTCAGGCTCTTGAGTTCGACGATCAGGGCGTCCGGCACGTAGCGAAACGTGAGTGTGCCAAAATCGGGCTGCCCCGTCTTCGGGCAGACCGACGTGAACTCCGGACAGACGATCTCGATTTGATAGTCGCGACCGGGATTTTGGTTGGGAAAAACTTCCAGGTGGTCGCGTGATGGCGGGCCTTGCGTGGCTGGTGTGCTCATAGGGATGGAAGTGTGCCATGAAACCCGACGATGCGAAAGCTCGGCCGACCGCGAAGCCACAAGATGCCGTGGAGACAGCCGGCAGATCGGCCGTCGTGCTCCTGTCGGGCGGGCTCGACTCCGCGACCGCCGCCGCCTGGGCCGCCCGAGAAGGCTACCGTCTGTCGGCCCTGTCGATCGACTACGGCCAGCGGCACTGCTGCGAACTGGATGCCTCGCGGGCCGTGGCTCAGTCGCTGGGAATCAGCGATCACGTCGTCCTGCCGATCGATCTGGCCGCGTTTGGCGGGAGCGCCCTGGTCGATCCGTCCACGCCGGTGCCGAAGGACCGCCCCGATGCCGACATCGGCCACGGCATTCCCGTCACCTACGTGCCGGCGCGAAACACGGTGTTCCTCAGCCTGGCCCTGGCGATGGCCGAAACCCGCGGCGCCGTGGCGATCGTGCTGGGCGTCAACGCCATCGACTACAGCGGCTATCCCGACTGCCGTCCGGAATTTCTCGCCGCCTTCCAGGAGGTGGCCCGACTCGGCACGAAGGCGGGCGTCGAGGGGCAGCCAATCAAACTGGTTGCGCCTCTTGTCAAGCTTTCGAAGGCGGAGATCATCAGGCTGGGACTGTCTTTGGGCCTCGACTACGGGCTGACGACCAGTTGCTACGATCCCGACAGCCGTGGCCGCCCCTGCGGTCGCTGCGATTCCTGCCTGCTGCGGGCGGCCGGCTTCGCCGCCGTCGGCGAGAACGATCCACGAACGCGTCTCTGAAGCCAGCTGCGATAAGACCCCCATGCGCATCGCCGAGATCTACGCGTCGCTGCAGGGCGAAGGCCTGCTTGCCGGCACGCCGAGTGTGTTTGTGCGCACCAGCGGCTGCAACCTCCGCTGCCACTGGTGCGACACCCCCTTCACATCGTGGGAGCCGGTCGGCGAACAGCAGTCCGTGGAAGAGGTCACGGCTGCGGTGGCAGCCCTGGGCCGGCAGCACGTCGTGATCACCGGCGGCGAGCCGTTGCTTCTGCCCGAGGTGGCGGAACTTTGCCACACGCTCCGCGGCAATCGGATGCACATCACGATCGAGACGGCCGGCACGGTCTTTCTCGATGCCCCCGCTGATCTCGTGTCGATCAGCCCCAAGCTGGCCTCATCGGCACCGCCGGCCGACACGCCCGGCAACTGGGCGGCACGCCACGATGAATCCCGCCGACGGGACGACGTGATCCTCGGGCTCATGGCCGGCGGCAACTACCAGCTCAAGTTCGTCATCGATTCCCCGGAGGATCTCAGGGAAGCTGTGGCATGGACCGACGATCTCGCTGCCGCACGGCCCGAGGGCGTGGACCGCAGCCGAGTGCTCTTCATGCCGCAGGGCAGGGGACCTGAAGAACTCGCCCGGACAACGGCGTGGCTGGAGCCTGAGTGCCACGCCCGTGGCATTCATCTCGCGCATCGCTACCACATCGAGTGGTTCGGCCACACACGCGGGACGTGATTCACGAAAAACATCGCCCCAGCACGTGCGCCACGGTTCGGGGCTGCCCACGCCCCGTCGCCGGACGTTCGCTACAGGCATCCTGCCCTTCGCTCACTCGATGCTGACTGCGCTCCGGCATCCTGCCTACGCTGGTCAGCAACGCCGGCTCTCGGGGCATGGGCAGCCCCTCACGGATGACTCGGAGTCGCATGGCATCGCCTTGGGCGGCGCGTCGCCGCAACGGCACGATCCTGACACATCCTATTTTGCCGGCGCAGGAGCGTGGCCACGCGGGCCGAAGGCGAGCACCGTCGCGGCACCCGCCGCCACCACGAGCAGGCCGGCGAGGAACCAGGGGCTGATCGCGGTCGTGGGCGTATGGGCCAGGGCGAGCGTCGTCAGCGTGTTGATTACCGGCGCACAGCCAAACACCACGGGCATCACCGTGAACGGCTTGCCACCACAGGCAAAGGCGAGGATCGTGCCGAGCGCCCCGAGCGCTCCGAGCGAGCCCGCGCCGAGGCTCCAGAGGGTGCCGGTAAACTCCCAGGTGCCCTTGTCACCCATCGGCACGAGCATCGCCAGCGGCACGAGCACCGCGATGAGGAAGTAGGCGGCGCCGATGCAGATGAGCGGCCGCAGCCGGCTCCCCCCCATCGCCGCCTGGCCACGATGGAGCACGGGGCCGTAGGCGCCCCACGAAAACATCGCCATCGCGATCGACAGGAGGATCTCCAGGAACCGCTCTGTCTTCTTCTCCACAGTTGCCGGCTTGGCCGCCTCGGCCCGCACCGAATCGATCGGCGCGGCCTCGGCGGAGGCATTGTCCTCCGCCGTCTTCTGGGCTGCAGTCGCTGCCACGGCCACTGGCGCGGCATGTGCCTGTTGGTGCGGCTGCGGCTTGAAGACGAGCACGGTCACGGCACCCGTGATCACGAGGATCAGTCCGGCGAGAAACGGCGCCTTGAGCTGGTTGAACGAGCGGTTCATGAAGGCGGTGAGCAGCGTGTTGACCACCGGCGCGCCGCCGAAGACCAGCGGCATCACGTAGATCGGCTTGCCGCCGAAGCCGAGAGCGAGAATCACGCCGAGTGCCCCGAGCGCCCCAGCCGTGCCCGCGAGCATGCTCCAGAGCACGCCCTTGCTCGTCCAACTGCCCCGCTCGCCGCCACGGGCAAGCAGCGCGAGGGGCACGAGCACGGCGATCACGAAGTAGGCGAGGCCCACGCACATGAAGGGCCTCAGGTTCGAGTGCATCGCCTCGCGACCGAAGTGGAGCACGGGCCCGTACACGCCCCAGCAGAATGCCGTCAGGGCGATCGCGGCGAGCATTCCCAGAAACTGAAACATCGATTGTTCTCCACAGGGGCAAATCAGACAAAAACGCGAGCAGGGGGTTGTTGGCACATCACAGACGGTTTTCCCT
>CAYSPN010000140.1:0-2836 GCA_964432895.1 uncultured Candidatus Kuenenia sp. | reverse complement strand
CGGGATGCCACGGGCTGCAAAGGCATCCTTCGCACCGGCGAGCCGGTCGATCACCGTCACCACCCGTTCCACGACGAGGCCGAACTCGTGCACTCGGTCGATCGCCAGCAGCGACGAACCGCCCGTCGTGGTCACGTCTTCCACGATCACCACCCGCTGGCCCGGCTCCACAGGCCCCTCCACATACTTCTTCGTACCGTGGTCCTTCGGCTCCTTGCGGACCATGAATCCCTTGAGCGGCAGCCCCTCGACGCCCGCCATCGTGATCACGGCGCTGGTGATCGGGTCGGCGCCGATCGACATGCCGCCGACCGCCGCCGGCAGGGGGCCGAGGGACCGCAGGCGTTCGAGGATTGCCCGGCCCACGAGCATGGCGCCGTGGGCGTCGAGCACCACCTGCTTGGCGTCGAGATAAAAGCTCGCTTCGCGGCCGGAGGCGAGCCGGAAGGTGCCGCGTTTGAGGGCCTTGGTTTCGACAAGGCCGATGAGTTCGCGGATGACCGGGGAGGCGGTGGTATGCATGGGAGTGCTCATAGTGGAAGCACTATATAACAGCAGGTGGACTTTTTGACTCCCAGTCCCGCGGTCTTAGAATTCGGGAGTGGTTGTCTCGGCCCAGCGATCTCGAGGCCAGCGATGCGTCACCGCCGGGCGGTTTGCCCGATCCAACTCGTCGCCGTCCACTGCTGCCAGGCATGGCTGTTGGGCTTCGCCGCGCTCATGGCCGCGTTCGTGCCGGCCCGGTTCGCCGTCGCGGTGGAGGCCGTCGCTGTCGAGGTGAGGATGCCGATCACCGGCACGCGGGACACCCAGGTGGAAGCGGCCATCCTGCGGCAGCTCGATCGACTCAAGCGGGGCAACGAACGCGGCGTGCTCGTGCTGCGGTTCGACCCGGCCGAGGACGGCAGTGGCGGGGGGAGTGATTTCGGTCGCTCGCTCGCACTGGCGAGGTTTCTCTGCGATGGCCGGCTCGCCGGCATCAAGACGGTGGCCTTTCTGCCCGACGGTGCCACCGGCCACGCCGTGCTCGTGGCACTGGCCTGCGAGGAAATCGTGATGGCGGCCGACGCCGTGCTCGGCCCGGCCAATGCCGATGAGCCGGCGGTCGACGACGCGATACGGGCGGCCTATGTGCAGATCGCGACCCGGCGACGGACGGTGCCGCCGGCCGTGGCGGTGGCGCTGATCGATCCGGCAGCTACGGTGACACGCGTCTCCACCGACGACGGCGAGCAGTTCGTCGCTGCTGGAGACGTGGAGGCGATCAGGCAGAAGTCTGCGGTGCTCGATGTCGAGGAACTCACACCCGTGCCGCTGGCGCTCACCGGTCGCCGGGCCCGCGAACTCGGCTTCGTGCGGATGCTCGCGCGGACGCCGGCCGAACTGGCGCGGAGCCTGGGTGTCGATGAACGCGTGCTTGCGATTGATCCGTCGCTCGACGGCGGCTGGAAGGCGGCGCAGGTCGTGCTCGCCGGGCCGATCACCGCCGACTCCGTGGCGCGGGCGCGGCAGCAAATCGAGCGGGCCATCGCCGACGGCGCCAACTTCCTCTGCCTCCGTGTCGACTCGGCCGGCGGCAGTCCCGAGCAGAGCCTCGTGCTCGCCAATCGTCTGGCCGCGCTCGATCCGGCGCGGGTGCGAACGGTGGCCTACGTGCCCAGGCAGGCCCGTGGCGATGCGGCGCTGGTGGCACTGGCCTGCGACCAACTGGTGATGCATCCCGACGCAGTGCTGGGAGGCGAGGGCGATGCCGCCATCGGCGGCCGACAGGCCACCGCCGTCGCCGCATCGTGGCGGGAAGGAGTGGCCAAGCAGCGGGAGCGGGCCTGGTCGCTGCCCGTGGCGGCGGTCGTGCCCGGCATCGTCGTGGAGCAGGCGACGCAGCAGGGAACCGGCCGCGTCGAATACTTCTCGGGTGAGGAACTGGCGGCGCGGGACGATCGCGACTCGTGGACCGTCGGTGCGAAGGTGGGCACCGGTCCGATCCAACTCACCGGCCGCTCGGCCGAATCGCTCGGGCTGACGACTCACGTGGTGGATGGATTTGAAGAGCTCGTGAAGGCCTACGGGCTCACCGGCGACATCGCGCTCTCCGAGCCAGGGTGGGCCGATCGGCTGCTCGACGCGCTGGCGAGCCCCGGTCTGGCGTGGCTGCTCCTTCTGATCGGCGGTGCCGGGCTCTACATCGAGCTGCACACACCGGGCTTCGGCCTCGGCGGCTTCGTGTCGATGGTGGCGTTCATCGTCTACTTCTGGAGCCAATACCTGCACGGCACGAGCGGCTGGCTGGAGGTGATGCTGTTTCTGGCCGGGCTCTTCTGCCTCGCGGCCGAGATCTTCGTGCTGCCGGGCTTCGGCGTGCTCGGCCTCGGCGGGGGCGTGCTCTTGATCGCGTCACTGGTGCTGGCGAGCCAGTCGTTCGTGCTGCCTGCCAACGACTACCAGATCCGGCAGCTGCAGTGGTCGCTGCTGGGAATCCTGGGAGCCGCCGTGGGCGTCTCGCTCTTGGGCGTGCTTCTGCGACGGTGGCTGCCGTCCACGCCCGTGCTGCGGAACGTGTTGCTCGAGCCGCCTGCCGCGGCCGACGACACGCTCGAAGAGGACGGGATCGAGGCGCTCATCGGCATGGAAGGCACGACGACCACGAGGCTCGCCCCCGCAGGCAAGGCGCGGATCGATGGCCTGGTGCGGGAAGTGACCAGCGACGGCTCGTTGGTCGAGCCGGGCACGCACGTCCGCGTGGTCGATGTCCGCGGTCGACGCGTGCTCGTGAAGCCGCTCGTGCGGCCGAGTGCCCCTCTATGACCACGCTGCTGTGGGTCGTCGCGCTGTTGGT
>CAYSPN010000139.1:0-3282 GCA_964432895.1 uncultured Candidatus Kuenenia sp. | reverse complement strand
GACGAACGCCGCCCGGGCCCGGAGCGGCCTGCCGCCGCTGGCTGCCGATGGCCAACTCATGAACGGGGCCCGCAACCATGCCCGCTGGATGGCACAGAATCGCAATCTGACGCACGGCCGCGGCGTCGCTGAGAATATCGGCATGGGGCAAACTTCGGCGTCCGAAGCGGTGACGAGTTGGATGCAGTCCAGCGGCCACCGGGCGAACATTCTCGACGGCGGCCATACGCGCATCGGCGTGGCGATGGCCCACAGTCCCGATGGGACGGCCTATTGGTGCCAGCAGTTCCGGTAATCGAGCCGCCGCTGCCAGGAAAAAAGTGGGGAGACGGCGATGCATTCCTACGGTTACATCCTGGCGGTGGTGGCGTCGATTCTCTGGGGGCTCACCTACTGCCTCGACGAACGGGTGCTGTCGAGCCTCTCGGTCTTCAAACTCTACTTTCTGCACTGTCTCTGCGGGGTGCTGGTGTCTGCTGCGATCATGCTTGCTCAGGGGCACTCGCTCGCATCGCTCGTGCGGTTTGACACGACCGCCGCGAGCCTGCCCCTTGTCGGCCTGACGCTCATCACCGCCACGGCGGCAGCCCTCAGCATCCTGGGCTCGATCCAGCTGCTCGGCGCCGACAAATCGGCCGTGCTGGAGATCTCCTATCCGCTGTTCGTCGCCTTGTTTTCCGTGTTTTTGTTCCAGGGCCAGCTGCAACTGCCGGTCGTGATTGGCGGCGCGTTCATCTTCCTTGGGGCGGCCATCATCGTGCTCGCCGGCTGATTCCGCCGCAGAACGCGATTCCCCTTGTTGGGTGGTGGACGACCACGGTGGGGCTGCACTACCCTGCGGCTCGACGGACATGTTGAAGGTGCCCTCCCCCGCTCGGCAGAGGCTTACGGTTCCATGACCACCCGTGGCAGGAACGTCCATCGTGCGGCCGCCTCGTTCAGCCACGGCCGTCGCGTGCGCGGGTTCACGCTCGTCGAGGTGCTGGTCGTCATCGCCATCATCGGCGCACTCGTCGGCCTCTTGCTGCCGGCGGTCCAGCAGGCCCGCGAGTCGTCGCGTCGCTCGCAGTGCCTCAACAACCTCAGGCAGATCGGCATCGGTTTCCACAACTTCCATAATGCCCGCGACTGTTTTCCGCCCAACGTGAGCAATCCGAGGTGTTTTTGGACTGCGCAACTCCTCCCGTACCTCGACGAGAACCCTCTCGCTGCTCTCTACAACTTCAATGTCGCGTGCACAGATACAATGAATCAATCTGCTGTGCAGACAAGCCTGGCTTTCATGGGCTGCCCGTCAAGTCCGGGCGGCCAACTCCAGGATTCTTCTTTTCCCGCCAGCGGCACCCCAAAATGGTGGGCCGCCGCATGCGACTATCAGGCGTCGAATGGCCCGCCGCAGACGGTGTGGACATCGAGTCCGCCCGTAGCTTCCTATCCCAAGCCCGTGAATTACGACGGCATGTTCAAAGTCGGCAACGTGAGTCGGGGCGTGAAGGGTCGCCAACTCCGTGATATTCTCGACGGTACATTGCAGACCATCGCGGTGATTGAATCAGCGGGCCGGCCCCAGATTTGGGCCTTCGGCCGCAAGATCGCGGAATCCGGGGTGCCGAACTCCAGTTGGGCCAACGGAAACCAGTGCCTTGTTCAGGGATTCAAACCCGATCCGGTGGCAGCGTACAAGTCGGGCGGTTCGCAGTTCGTGAACGGGTGCAACTTCTACGGCATCTACGCGTTCCATCCGGCTGGCGCGAATCTACTCTACGCGGATGGATCAACTCGATACGTCGATCAGGAGGCATCAGCCGATACGATCGTGGCGCAGCTCACCATTCGAGGTGGTGAAGTCGACACCAACCGCTGATCCCTGAACTGATTCGAGAGAAGTCCGTGACAGACCTCGTGCCGCATGTCACAACCGAGTTCGCGTGGCGATCAGTCATCGCTCGCATCGCGATCTGCACGCTGTTCATGACCATTGTTGTCCGACCCGACGCCCCAGCCACTGCTGCTGAGCCGGACGCCTCGATTAAAAAAGCAACGCGGCCGGAGCAGACCGCCGCGGAGCGGGCCGCAGCCGCACAGCGGCTGCGGGAAGCCTATCGGGCAACGCCGGCCAGCTGGCCGGCACCCCATGTCGATCCCGGCGTCGATTGGAAAGAGATCGGGCTGCTCACGCCCGTCGTGCACCCCGAGTCGAATCCCCTCAACGACGCCAAGGTGACGCTCGGCAAAATGCTCTTCTTCGACGCCCGGCTGTCCGCCAGCGGTAAGATCGCGTGCGTCTCCTGCCATGAGCCGAATCTTGGCTGGACGGACGGGCGGACAGTGAGCCAGCCGCACTTCAAAGAGCCGGGCAGGAACACGCCCACCATCAGCAACGCGGCGTATCACGCGGCGTTGTTCTGGGATGGTCGGGCCTCCAGCCTGGAGGAGCAGGCGGTGGATGCCCTGACCAATCCCACGGAAATGGCCGCCAACCGCGACGACGTCGTCCGCCTGCTCACGGGGATCCCCGTCTACCGGAAGCTTTTCGCAAGTGCCTTTCCGGACCGGCCGATCGAATTTTCTCGCGTGGTCGAGGCGGTGGCCTGCTTCGAAAGGACGATCGTCGGAGGGCGATCGCGGTTTGACGGTTTCATGAAGGGCGATGCCGCGGCCCTCTCCGACTCGGAGATCCTGGGGCTCGATCTCTTTCGGCGCGAAGCGCGGTGCATGAACTGCCACCATGGCCCCGTCTTCAGCGACGGCCGCTTCCACGATCTGGGGCTGAGCTTTTACGGCAGGAGCAACGCCGACGCAGGCCGCTATGACGTCACCGGTGATCCGAAGGAGAATGGCCGCTTCCGCACGCCGACGCTGCGGGACGTGACGCAGACAGCTCCGCTCATGCATACCGGATTGTTCCAGCTCGCCGGCGTGCTCAACTTGTACAACGCCGGTATGCCGACGCTCAGGCGGTATGACTACCAGAAACAGGACCCCTTGTTTCCGGTGAAGTCACCGCACCTGAAGCCCCTCGGCCTCAACCGGCAGGACCTCGCCGACCTCGCCGCGTTTCTCGGCAGCCTCGACGAACCCCGCCATGCCATGCGGCCGCCGGTCCTTCCCGAGATCGGCGACGCCGTCGCGGCCCCGTAATGACGCCGCCGTCTGCGTGCCGGCGGCCAGCGACTGCCGCGCACTGAAGATCTCCGCATTCGAAAGCCCCCAGATCCGAGGGCCGCCGTCGTCGAGGGTGGTCACCAGCAGCGTGCCGTCAGGGCTCAGCGCGCATGCCTT
>CAYSPN010000138.1:0-2329 GCA_964432895.1 uncultured Candidatus Kuenenia sp. | reverse complement strand
TTGAACGCGGGCGTGGCCGATACCGGACCGCCGATGAGATCGACCGACTGGAAGGCGTCGAGGTAGTCCTGCCGGATCAGCCGTCTCACCCGCAGGGCCTTGGCGTAGTAGGCGTCGTAGTAGCCGGCCGAGAGGGCGTAGGTGCCGAGCATGATTCGCCGCTTGACCTCCGGCCCAAAACCCTCGGCCCGGCTGCGGCAATACATTTCCACGAGCGGCGATTCAAAGCCGCCGGCTTGGCCCGGCGCACGCTGGCCAAGTTCCTTGCAGCGATGTCCATAGTGCGCTCCGTCGTAGCGGGCGAGATTGCTCGACGCCTCGCACGGCGCGATCAGATAGTAGGTGGGGATGCCGTACTTCGCGTGCGGTAGCTTCACGTCGTGAACGGTCGCTCCGGCCGCCTTCAGCACGGCAAACGCCTCCTCCACGCCCTTGGCCACTTCGGGATCGAGGCCTTCGGCATAGTGCTCGGGCACGCGGCCGATCCGGACGCCGGCCAGCGGCTTGTCGAGAAGGTCGGTATACCGCGGCACATCGACGGCGAGCGACGTGGAGTCGCCGGGATCGTGCCCCGCGATCGTTTCCATGATCAGGGCGCAGTCGGCGGCGCTGCGGGCCATCGGTCCGATCTGGTCGAGGCTCGACGCGAACGCGACCAAACCACGGCGGCTGACGCGACCATAGGTGGGCTTGAGTCCGGTGATGCCGCAAAGGCCGGCGGGCTGTCGGATCGAGCCGCCGGTGTCGGAGCCGATCGCCACAGGGGCCATGTCGGCCGCAACGCAGGCCGCCGAGCCACCGCTCGAACCGCCCGGGGCACGCGACAGATCCCA
Source organism: uncultured Candidatus Kuenenia sp. (assembly GCA_964432895.1). Taxonomy (GTDB): domain Bacteria; phylum Planctomycetota; class Planctomycetia; order Pirellulales; family UBA1268; genus CAMCQY01. The sequence continues at coordinate 1,496 of CAYSPN010000138.1, read as the reverse complement.
CGGATTACGGACGGGGCCGAACGCCGAATTCTCGTTCGAGCCGCCCATCGCGAACTCGTCCATGTTGGTCTTGCCCACGAACACGGCATCGGCCTGCCGTAGACGGGCGACCACGTCGGCATCGTAGGGCGGACGGAAGCCCTGCAGCATCTTCGACGCGCAGGTGGTCGGCATGTCGGTGGTGCAGAGCACGTCCTTGAGCGCCACCGGCAGGCCGGCCAGGGCCCCGAGCGGCTTGCCAGCTTTCCGCCGGGCGTCGATGTCGGTCGCTCTCGCAAGCGCTCCCGGGCGGTCGACGGCGAGGAAAGCGTTGATCGAGCCGTTGGTGGACTCGATGCGGTCGAGGAAGACCGTCGCGCACTCGACGGCCGTGATGTCGCCCTGCCGCAGGGCGGCCACCAGATCGACGGCTGACATTTCGAGAGGTTGCATGATTCGGAGGCGATCTCGTGCGGGCGGACAAAACCAAGGAAAACGTGGCTCGCGGAACGGTCGGCGGCTAGGCCGCTCCCGAGTCGCCGAGCACGGCCGGCACGAGGAAGCATGCGCCGTCGTGCCGCGGCGACGACTGCAGGGCCTCGGCCGTGGAGAGCGAGGCGGCCGGCACGTCGTCACGGAACACGTTTTGCGTGTCGAGCGGGTGGGCCAGCGGCGCCACATCGGCGGTGTCGAGTTCACCGAGCATCGACACGAAGCCGACGATCTTCGAGAGCTCGCCGGTCATCCGATCGAGGTCCGACTCAGAGAGCGCCAGCCTCGCTAGCAAGCCTACCTTTGCGACATCCTTCGCCGTCAGCGGCTGCGGTGGAGTGGTCACGCGTGCGCTCGCTTCTTTCGCAGTCTCGTAGATTGGCTGGTGGAGATTGCCAAGGCCCGGCAGGACGGCGCGGTTGCCGCCCACGGCTCAGGCCGTGCTCGATCAGGGGCGTGCCCGCGGACCCGACGGTACCGCTTCCTCGGCAGTGGGCTTTGCCTTCTCGACGGTCGGCAGCCGGAAGGGCTTTTGACGGACGAGTTTCGCGACCTTGCCGCCCTTGATGCACTGCGTGCAGACGAGCATGCTCGTGTTGGTGCCGGCGAGCGTGACGCGGAGTCGCTGCAGGTTCGGCTTGAATTTCCGGCGGGTGATGCCCGTGACCTTCGTGCCGACGCCGCCGAGGTACTTCGCCTTACCGCGAATGGTGACCTGGTTGCCGACCGAAAAACCCTTGCCGCAGACCTGACAGGAACGTGCCACGGGAACAACTCGTTGAAAGAAGGGGAGACTGATCAATCCGAAGCCCAGAGGATAGCCATTTGGCCGTTTTTCGCAAGATGAGCGACTGAAATGGTTATCCCGTCACGAGACCAAGCACTTCCTCGTGCACGAGGCCGTTGGTGGCCACGCCGTCGCCAGAATCGATCCGGGGCCGGCCCTCCCAGTCGGAGAAGCGTCCGCCCGCCTCGGCGACGACGGTTTCCACCGCCGCCGCGTCCCAGGCGTTCATGATCGGGTC
>CAYSPN010000137.1:0-1946 GCA_964432895.1 uncultured Candidatus Kuenenia sp. | reverse complement strand
CAGTCTTCGGCAAAGTCTTCCGCGACCGACTGGCTGAAGATCGGCACGAAGGCCGCAGAGGTTCGCTCGCTCGGCGGCGTGATGCGGTTCACGCGCCAGCCGGTGCTGCCGCTACGAAGCGGCGGCATGCTGTCGTTGTATTAGGGGTGGCGTGCTGCATCCCGCATTCCCTTGCTTGCGCTGCGGGCTTGGATGACGGACAGTTTTCCATGGAAGCCCGAAGCGCAAGCGAGGGACTGTTTCGTCGGACCGGCCCTTACAGCACCGGTAGCGAGGGCATCGGCGGGCGTGTGGCGTGGGCCGCGGCGAGATTGCCCACGAGCCGCGTGCAGATCGCTTCGAGATAGGGCCGCGCGGCCGGATCGTCGTAGTTGGCCGCCGTGCGGCCCGAGTCGCCGTGTTCTCGGATCGGAATCTGAATCGGCACCTCGCCGAGGAACGGGATGTCGAGATCCTTCGCCGTCCGCTTGGCACCGCCGGTGCCAAAAATGTCATACCGCTTCTGCGTGTCGGGGCAGACGAAGAAGCTCATGTTCTCCACCATGCCGAGCAGAGGAATGTTCACCTTGCGGAACATGGCGATCGCCTTCGTGGCATCGAGCAGCGCCACGTCCTGCGGCGTGCACACGACGACGGCGCCGGTGAGCGGCAGCACCTGCGAGAGCGTCAGCGCAATGTCGCCCGTGCCCGGTGGCATGTCGATGATGAGGTAGTCAAGCGGCCCCCACAACGTGTCGCGGAGCATCTGCGTGATCGCGCCGTGCAGCATCGGTCCTCGCCACACCACCGCCTCACCAGCCGGCACCAGAAATCCCATCGACATCACCGGCATCGGGTGCGGTCCCACCGGCAGGAACATCGGAAGGATTTTGCCTGCGTCGATCTGCGGACGGCCGGAGAGGCCGAGCAGGTGTGGCACGCTCGGGCCGTAGACATCGGCGTCGAGCAGGCCGACGCGGCTGCCGGCCCGCGCCAGACCGATCGCGATCGAGGCGGCGATCGTGCTCTTGCCAACGCCGCCCTTGCCCGAACCGACCGCGATCACGCTCTTCGCTTCGAGGCCGATCTGTCCGATTTTCGTGGGGGGGCGGTCGTGTGGAACGATCTCCACGGCGACCCTGGACACGGCGGGGAAGCGGGCCCGCAGGAGTTCCTCGATCCGACCCCGTGTCTGGCTCCAGAGGATCGCCGCGTGCGAGGTGAGGCCGACCTGCACCGCAATCGATGCAGGCGAAGCCTCGACCGACCGCACCTGCCCCATCTCAACGAGTGGCCTGCCCGTCTCGGGGTCGGCGATGTCGGCGAGCACAGCCGTGACGGCGGCGGAATCAACGGTGGTGGGGTGGTTGCTCATGCTGCGTTTTGACCTTAGGCCCGGGAACGTTTTGTTTCCGTTTTCACTCTCACGGCTTCGACTTCTCGATCACGTTGCCGGCACGGGACGACGAGACGAACAGTCCACGGGGCTGAACCGTGACCATCAGCACAAGCGCCGTGCAGAGCAGCATCGCGATGCCGGCGGTCAAGCCTCCATCGGCCTGCACGCCCCGACGGGCGGTGCGGAAATACATCGCGGCGATGATCCGCAGGTAGTAGGCTGCCGCGATCGCCGCGTTGAGCACCAGGATCACGGCCAGCGAAACGAACCAGGCCCGCCGGCTGCCCAGGGTGATCGCCGCGTTCCAGTCCACCTCGAGGGCCGAGGTGGCCAGCGAGAGCTTGCCCCAAAAGCCGGGCAGTGGCGGGATGCCGGCGAGGCTCAGCAGAAACAGCGCGATCGCGAAGGCTGCCACCGGATTGGTGGAGGAGAGTCCGTCGAGATCGTCCACCGTGGCGATCTCCTCCCGCGGCGGCCGCGGGCCGCTGCCGGCGGTCCACTCGGGCCAACGATGGCCAAGGTAGGTGATCGCCGCAAAAACGCCAGCGGTCGCGAGGGCGTAGGTGGC
>CAYSPN010000136.1:0-6560 GCA_964432895.1 uncultured Candidatus Kuenenia sp. | reverse complement strand
GGAACCAGCGATGCTCGTGCTCTCCAGACAACGTGACGAAAGCATCATGATCGGCGACAGCATCGTCGTCACGATCGTGGACATCCGGGGAGACAAGGTCCGGCTGGGCATCAACGCTCCTACCGAGATTCCCGTGCACCGGCAGGAGGTCTACGAGGCGATCCAGCGGGAAAACCTGCGGGCCTCGCGGCTGGAACCGGGCGATACGCAAGACATCGGTAAGTTCGCCGGCCGCAGCAACAACGGCCCGACACGCCCCCCGGAAGGACCGCGGCGGTAAGCGTGGCCCCTTTCAGGCGTGGAAGTAGGACGGCTCGTGGCCGGCCTTCCACTTGATGTTGCAGCCGATGCTCGGCTTCTGTTCGTCGCGCGGTGGCAGGCCGGCGAGGAGCGTGTCGATCGCTCCCCGCAGGTCGCTGCCTGTCACGGGAACGTCGTTGCCGGGACGGCTCGAATCGAGCTGGCCGCGATAGACCAGCTTCCGGTCGCCGTCGAACAGATAGAAGTCGGGCGTGCAGGCGGCGTGGTAGTCCTTGGCCACCTCCTGGGTCGCGTCGTAGAGGTAGGGGAAGGCATAGCCCCGCTCCTCGGCCTCGTGGATCATCTGCTCTGGAGAGTCGGCCGGATGGGATGCGACGTCGTTGGAACTGATCGCCACGACACCGACGCCCCGAGGCGGACAGTCCCGCCCCAGCGCCGCCAACTGGTCGGCCACGTGCTTCACGAACGGGCAGTGGTTGCAGATGAACATCACCACCGTGCCCCTCGGGCCGGCCGCGTCGGCCAGGCTCACCATGCGGCCGTCGACGTTGGGGAGTTCAAATTCAGGCGCGGTCGTGCCAAGAGGCAGCATCGTGCTGGGAGTACGAACCATGAGCGTGTCTCCTGACTGTGGGTAAACGCAGGGGTGCAGGGCCTGCCATGGTATCGCCGTCAGCGGCGGAGAAACACCCGCCGCGCGTTGGCGGTGGTTTCGGCCGCGAGCCGCTCAAGCGCGACGCCGCGTGCGATCGCCAGGCAACGGGCCGTATGCACGACGTGAGACGGCTCATTCCGCCGGCCACGCAAGGGCTCCGGGGAGAGAAACGGGCTGTCCGTCTCGATCAACAGCCGGTCCTGCGGCACCACCGCCGCCACCTCACGCAGGTTGGCCGCGGACCGGAAGGTCACCATGCCCGCGAACCCCAGACAGCAGCCGAGCGACACGGCCTCCTCGGCCTCCGCCTGCGTGCCAGTGAAGGCATGCAGCACCACGCTCAGCGGACCGCGGGCCAACGCATCACGAAGGGTGTCGAGCGTGTCGCGGATGCTGTCACGGGTGTGGACGACCAGCGGCAGCCCCAGGCTCTGGGCCAGCCGGATGTGACGGTCGAAGAACTCCCGCTGCAACTCGCGCGGCGCGGAGTCCCGATACCAGTCGAGGCCCGTCTCGCCGATCGCCGCCACGCGGCCCGACACAACCAGCCGCGTGATGCGATCCCATTCGTCTGGTTCAATCCCGGCGACGTCATTGGGATGGATGCCGGCGGCCGCCGCGAAGCCTGATTCCCGGGCAGCGAGTTCAGCAGCAGCCTCGCTGTCGGAGGCCCGCGTGCCGATCAACGTCATGCCCACCACGCCCGCCGCCCGCGCTCGGGCGATCACCTGCGGAAGTTCGTCGCCATACCGCATCGGGTCGAGATGGCAGTGGCTGTCGAAGTATTCCATAAGCAGGAATGAGCAGGCATCCGTGAAAGCACGGGCCGACCGGTTGAGGAGATGGGTCGCGAGAAGATCGCTCAGGATACCGACGCCGCCACCTGATCCAGCACGTCGATATGGCTCAGCGTCGTGGCCTTCGCCTCGCGGGCAAGTTCGGCCGCAAGGCCGTCGTCGGCGGTGGATGCGATGATCGCGTCGATCGCCGACACCTGGCCTCGGAGGCCGGCGACCACTCGCGGCAGCAGGGACCGCATGTCGACGTCATGGCAGCCGGTGAACCCGATCGGATACGCGACGGAAGGCACCGCGATGCCGCGGTCCTCGATCGCCACGGCCGCCCGTTCCACCAGGCTGCGGTGATCCCCGACCAGGTCGGCGAACGCGAGTTTGATCGACTCCTTGCCGGGGTAGCTCCAGATCCCGGAGTCGGCAAGATACATCGACAACGAGGGCTGAAGCACGTTGAGCAGGCGGCAGAGTGGATCGGAGGATGGCATGGTGGGGGTTTCCGGTCAGGATGCGAAGGCGCCCGCCAACTGTGCACAGGCATAGAGCCCTGACCAGAACACGCCCAGGACCACGACCGGCACGACGAGCGCCGTGACGACCGCTCCAGGCAGCGACACCAGCGAAAACTCGCCTCCCGCGCGATCGGCCGGAGGCGGGTCAAAGGTCATCACCTTGAGCACGCGCAGGTAGTAGAAGAGACTGATCACCGTATTGAGTCCGCCAACCACGAGCAGCACGAGCATCAGGGGCCGCTCCGCCTGGAGCGTGATCGCCTGCACGAGCGAGGAAAACACGAGGAACTTGGCCACAAAGCCCGCCAGCGGCGGGAGGCCGATCAGGCTCACGAGCACGACGGCCGTGGCGATGACAATGCCGGGACTCGACCGCACCAGACCGGCATAGGAATCGATCTCCTCGCTGCGGAGCCGGTTGCGAAGGAGCGCCACGATGGCAAACGCCCCAAGATTCATGAACAGATACGTGCCGAGGTAGAACGCGACGGCGCTGACGGCATCACGGGAGGCGGCCGCATCAACACCCACGAGCGCCACCGCGGCTGCCACTGCCATCATCAGGTATCCCGCATGAGCGATGGTCGAGTAGGCCAGAAGCCGCTTGATGTTGGTCTGCCCGTAGGCCGCGAGGTTGCCCAGTGTGCAGGTCACCGCCGCCATCAGGCCGACGACATAGACCATGAAGTGCCGCGTCGAGCCCAAGCCGGCGAGCCCCGGCTCCGTGAGGTTCGCCACCGCCACGGCGCCGATCCCCGTCGGCGACACGCCGAGGCCGAAGCAGATCCGCAACAACAGCGCCACGGCCGCAGCCTTGCTCGCGACCGAGAGGAAGCCGCCGATCTCGGCTGCCGCCCCCTCGAAGACGTCTGGGCACCAGAAGTGGAAGGGCACCGCCGACAGCTTGAACGCCAGCCCGACCGCCACCATCAGCCCGCCAAGGGCAAGCACCATGACGCTGCCACTGGCCGTTCCAGCTTCCACGACCCGCGCGAGCTCAGACGCCATGCTCGGCAGGTGGCATGTTCCCAGGAGGCCGCCCAGGAGGCTGATGCCGTAGAGCATGATGCCCGCCGCTCCCGCTCCGTACACAGCGTACTTCAGCGCCGCCTCAGAACTCGCCTTGCGGCCCTTGAGCAGGCCCGCCAAGGCGTACGAGGGCACGCTCGCCATCTCCACCGCCATGAACACCATCAGCAGGTGGTTGGCCGAGGCCATCAAACACATGCCCAGCGTCGCCCCCAGCACGAGCGTGTAGAAGTCGGCGCCGTCCTCATGGTCGGGAATGCCCGATGCTTTCGTGAACGGAATGTAGAGAGCCAGGAAGCCCATCAACAGGAAACGGATGTACGCTGTCAGCGAGTCAAAAACGAGCAACCCGCCGAAAAGTTCCTGACGCACGAGACCGGCACCGGCGCTCGGCAGCCCAGCCACGGGAATGCCACGCAGGTCATTCCAGGCATACCAGAGGGCAAAACAGACGCCCCCCAAGGCCACGAGCCCGGCATCCAGCCGACGGAGCACCGGCAGCATCCTGCAGAGCAGCACAAGCACGATCGTGGCCGCAAGACAGAGCTCGGTGCGGAACAGGGGCAGCGACACGGCGAGCGTGTCGTTGAGCGAGCCTGTGATGAGCGAGCCGAGGTTCACGGTCTGGTTTCCTTCACTGCGAGGATGAGTGCGGGGATCTGGTTACCGGGCCGCCTGCGCCGCCGCAGGGTCCTGAATCGCAGTCACTGCACGGCCTGCCGGCCCATCGTGCACGCGACGCGTCCAGTCGGCCAGCGTTTCCACCTGCCGGTTGACGGTCGGCGTGACGTAGTTGAAGAGAATCTGCGGCGCGACGCCGAACAGGATGGCAAAAAACACCAGCGGCGTGGCGATCGCCAGTTCTCGCGGCGTGATGGGCGTGAGGTGGTCGCCATGCGGCCCCTTGTACTCCGCACCGAGATACACCCGCTGGATCGCCCAGAGGATGTAGGCCGCCGTGAGGATCACGGTAAACGCCGAGACTGCCGCCAGCACGCGGCTGTAGTTCCAACTGGAGAGGGTGACCAGCACTTCGCCGATGAAGCCGCAGAGGCCCGGCAGGCCGAGGCCGGCGAAGAAAACGGCGATGGCCAGCCCGCTGTAGACGGGCATCCGACCGAAGATGCCGCCAAACTCCTCGAGATTGCGGTGGTGAACGCGGTCGTACAGCACGCCCACCATGAAGAACATGCCTGCCGAACTGATGCCGTGGGCCAGCATCTGAAACATGGCCCCGTTGACGCCCTGCGCCCAGGCGTCCCAACGATATTCGTGGCCGGCGACCGCACTCCACACTCCCAGCCCCAGCATCACGTAGCCCATGTGGCTGACGGAACTGTAGGCCACCATCCGCTTGAAGTCCTTTTGGGCCAGGGCGGCAAAGGCGCCGTAGACCATCGAGAGAACGCCCAGACCACAGACGAGCCAGGCCAGCGACAGGCCGGCGCCTGGGCAGATCGGATAGCAGATCCTCAGAATGCCATATCCGCCGAGCTTCAACAGCACGCCGGCGAGGATCATCGAGATCGGCGTCGGTGCCTCCACGTGCGCGTCAGGCAGCCAGGTGTGCACCGGCACCACGGGCACCTTGATCACGAAGCCGATGAGCAGAAGCAGGAAGGCCCATGTCTCCAGGCTCATGCCCCAGACCTGGGCCGCTGCGAACGGGGAATTGGGGAGCTGGCCGATCTGCGCGAGAGCCAGGATGTTGAAGGTGTGCAGCGGACGGTCAGCCGTGCGAATGGCTTCGACCGCAGTGGCGCGAGCGGCTCCGTCCAGCCCCGGGCTCACGACATGCGAGGCCACGAGCTGCTCGTCCGAGAGCAGCCGCAGGTCGCTCGTGAAATAGAGCATCAGGATGGCCAACAGCATGAGCACGCTGCCCAGCAGCGTGTAGAGAAAGAATTTGATGGCGGCATACTCGCGCCGCGGACCGCCCCAGATGCCGATGAGGAAATACATCGGCAGCAGCATGACCTCCCAGAAGACATAAAAGAGGAAGAAGTCGAGCGACACGAAGACTCCGAGCATGCCGGTGACGAGCAGCAGAAACAGGACGTGATAGGCCTTCACGTGCTTCGTGATCGGCCAGCTGGCAGCCGCGGCCAACATCGACAGGAACGTGGTCAGCACGACCAGAGGCAGGCTGATACCGTCCACGCCCAGCAGATATTCGATGCCGAATGCCTCGATCCAGGGCAGCTTGACGACCGCCTGCATTGACGGATCACCCAGTCGGAATTGCGCGGGCCCAGCCGGCCCGAAGAGCGCCGGCACGGCCACCCACAACGACAACACGAATACAACCGCGGTGGTGAGCAGCGTGGTCCAGCGGATGAAGTCCTCGCGGGCCTTCGGCACGATCGGCAGCGACAGAAACGCGGCCACGAGCGCGGGCAGGAAGACGATGGCCGACAGGGGCCAGAGGGCGGGCTGGGCGAGCGTATCGGTGGGCAGCATGGAAAAGTCCGTCAGGGGATCGTGGGGTGCGTGTGCTGGCTGGAAGGATGAAAAAGACAGCGTGCTTGGACGATGAAATCAGGCGGTTTTGCAACGACAGTGAGAGGGCGACGTTTAGTTGGCGAGTGCGGCCCGAAAAAGCATGCTCGCCAGCACGAAGAGGGCCACCGTGCCAACCACGATGAACATCACATACTGGCGGAGTCGCCCGGTCTGCAGCTTCTTGAGTTCCAGGCCAACGTTCCAGGTGGCCGTGGCCGTAGCGTTGACCAGACCGTCGACAAGGTTGCGGTCGATCCAGGCGTCGAGGCCGGCCAACTGCCTCGCCGACCAGGCGATGCCATCGATCAGCTTGTCGATCACGCCTCGGTCCGTGCCGCTGGCCAGGCTGGCGACGGCAAACGCCGGACGCACGAAGATGGCATCGTAGAGTTCGTCGAAATACCAACGGTGGGCGAGGAAGGAATAGATGGGCCGGAACATGTATGCGACCACCGTCGGCGAGACGATCCGCCACAAATACATTGCCGCCGCCAGTAGCACGCCAGCTGCCGCCGTCGCGAAGGCCGTCAGCGTGGCCGTGACGTGAATGGCCCCTTCGTGGCTCAGATGCTCCGCCGGCACGGTCAACTTGCCGAAGAGGAATCCGCCTGTGGCGGTCACGTCGGTGCCGGCGGGACGGGCCTGTTCGATGAGGTTGGCGATCCCGAAGCCACCCGGAAGCGTCCAGCCGGCGACGATTGCCAGCACCGAGAGCACGATGAGTGGCGCCACCATCACCGTCGGCGATTCATGGGCATGCTCGGCGACGTGGTGATCTCGCGGCGTGCCCGCAAACGTCATGAACCA
>CAYSPN010000135.1:0-3803 GCA_964432895.1 uncultured Candidatus Kuenenia sp. | reverse complement strand
CGAGCAGATCGAGTGTCGCAATGAAGCGGCTCTCGATGAGGGCCGTGACTTGTTGAGCGGCCGTCACCGGCCGACGGCGGTCTTTGCCGTGAGTGACGTGCTGGCCACGCATGTGTATGAGGCCGCCGCCGCCCTGAATCGCAAGGTCGGCGAGGATGTTTCCGTCCTCGGTTACGCCGACATTCCCGAGGCCGGCCTGCTGCGGCCAAGTCTCTCGACCGTGCGACAGGACTTCCAGGAGATTGGCCGCAACGCCGCCCGCCTGCTCCTCGATCGCATCGAGAGCCGTGCGACAGCCGATCGCGCCCGCAGCATCCGGATCACTCCCACTCTCGTCGCACGGCAATCGACCGACTCACCGAACCATCACTGAACCACCACTGCGTGCTTCCATGATTTCAGCGTTTTATTCCTCTTCGTCATCCTCGTCATCAGGTGCCATCATGCAACCACAATCCCCAGACCGCAGGCCGAATACCGCGGGCTTTACGCTCGTCGAACTTCTCGTCGTGATCGCCATCATCGGCGTGCTCATCGGCCTGCTCCTGCCTGCGGTGCAGGCGGCCCGCGAGGCGGCCCGCCGCAACTCCTGCGGCAACAACCTCAAGCAGTTGGGCCTCGCACTGCACAACTACGCCGATAAGAATGCGGTCGCGGGTGACAACAAGTTTCCCTACGTCGCCTACCACAATAACGGCAGAGGTGGAAACGATGTCTATTCATCCACGCCAGGAAATGTCCTCAACAACATGCTCTGGCAAGACTCGGTCAGTTGGATCGTGCAGATTCTTCCACACCTCGAGGAAGATGCCATGTATCAGACGTGGGTCACCGCGACTCGCAATTTTCAGGGCATGTACGCCAGCCTGACCGATATCCGGGCCTTTGTCACACCTGCCATGTCGAAGAATGTTCGCATCGATGCGCTGTATTGCCCGTCCTACACGGGAAGTTTGGTCCTCAATGGGGCCGCGGTTGGCGGGCCAGTGAACGAGTCATACGCCACAAACGCGGGGTCTGGCGTTCGCCTGAACCAGGATTTCTACAAGACCGACCGCACGGGGCTGACCTGCTACCGCGCGAACTTTGGCGTCTCCCCTTCTGGAGCCCACAACAACTTCGACTTGCTCGACGGAACCGGAGCCTTTGGCTGGCAAAAAAAGAAGGGGTTCAAGGACTTCATTGACGGCATGTCGAAGACGGTGATGCTTGTTGAAAACTCCTGCGGGCAATCCTGGTTTGCCGGTGCACTCGCATCAACCGTCGCAGGGAACACTCCGGCGACGTTTTGGAACGGCGTATGGTATCCGGCCTCGAGCACAGCCTGGGCGGTGCAACAGCCTGCCGTCGAGTCGCGAGGGTACCTCGCAAATGTCGGTTTGGGCTCGGAGCACACAAGCGTTGGCGGCGTGATGATGGCCGACGGCTCGGTGCAGTTTCTGTCGTTCAACAGCCTCACACCGCAGGTCTGGCTCAGCCTGCTGTCCTCAAACAGCGGCGAGAACGTTCAGGTCCCGCAGTGAATAACGTCCGGCATGGCAGCCGAATGCCGCTGTTCAGATTTTTCGCTTCTGTTGCTGGTTCGTCTTCTTCAGAGGGGTGCCGTGTGATTCCTGTTCTGGGCTCTTCGCCGGCCACGGGCCGCCTGGCATGGCTGACCTGCTGTCTCCTTATGCTGGTCATGCTGGCAGGGTGCCGGGGCGAGATCCCCCTTGGCACCGTGACAGGGCACCTGACAATTGACGGGCGGCCTACGCCGCAAGGTGTGCGGGTCGTCTTCACTCCACAGGAAGCAGACCACACGCCTGGAACAGGCGTCACGAATGATCAGGGGTTGTTCGTCATGTATCACAAGCCGGGCATGAAGGGGCTTCTCGCGGGCCGATACAACGTCTCGATCGCCCTGTCCGGCGACGAGGCGACCGGCCCCGTCATGCTGCCGCCCGCATTGGCCGACATCACGATTCCTCCGGCGTATCGGTCGGGCAGTTCCACGCTGACCTGCGACGTGCCGCGGAGCGGCACCGTGTTCGACATCAACATCGAGACGAAGTGATCCGATTTCGATATGCGTCCCCTGGGTAACGCCCTCGAAACATGGTGCAGTCCGACTCGGCGATCCTGAGCCAACTGGTCATCCGCTCCGATCGGCACGAGGGCTCGCTGCTGGAACTCATGTTCCGCGACCGGCTGCCTGCGTACCTCGGCCGATTCCTGCGGAAGGGACGGTCGGATAGCCGGAGGATGGACGTGGCCGGAGGAGGCAACCCGTGGCCTTTTCCATCCAAGCCCGACGCGCCAGCGAGGGAATCCGGTCCTCATTTCCGGTTGATGGATCGCGTCTTCCCTTGCTTGCGCTGCGGGCTTGGATAGAGCATTTCAACAATTATGCCCGTACGGTGCTGCTACGCATACCGCTCCACCACGACACGGGCCGGCGGCAGGCTGTCGAGGAAAATTCTCCCGTAGGGCTTCGTGAGCATCCGTGGATCGAGAATCACCACCGAGCCGCGATCGGAGCCGGTGCGAATCAATCGTCCGAATCCCTGCTTGAGCTTCAAGACCGCCTCCGGCAATTGATATTCGGCGAAGGCGTTGCCACCCGCCGCGGTAATTGCCTCGATCCGCGCGGCCGTCAGCGGCCGGTCGGGCACGGCGAACGGCAGCTTCGTGATGATCACGTTGACGAGTTGGTCGCCCGGCAGATCGATCCCCTGCCAGAAGCCGTCGGTGCCCAGGAGCACGCTCCCCGGCCCCTCTCGGAAGTCCGCGAGCATCCGCGAGCGGTTGAAGCCGTCCGACTGGCTGATGAGCCGGTAGTTTTTCAACGCACACCAGCCGGCGAGCTCCTTCGACGCCTTCGCCAACGATGCGATGCTCGTGAACAGCACCATCGCCCTGCCCCCGCTCCGCTCGACATAGCGGCGGATCATCTTGACGACGGCCTGGTCATACGCATCCCGCGCGGTGGGGTCGGGAAGCTTGTCGATGAGGATCAGCTCCGCCTGCCGGGCATAGTCGAACGGACTGCCCAGCCGTAGCGAGCGGGCCTCCGCCACACCCAGCCGACGTTTCAGAAACGCGTAGTCGGCATCCGCTGATGCAGACTCCGGATCAAAGACGTCCTCTGGATCGGATCGCCTCCGTCCTCCCACTGCCAGCGTGGCGCTCGTCAGCACGACCGTGCCCACTCGGCCAAACAGTTCGCGTTTGAGCATGTCGCCCACGTCGACCGGTGCGCTTGAAAGCAAGAGCCGCTCATGGCCGCGTCGACTGCGATGCGACTCCACCCACCAGACACAGCCCGGTTCGTTCTGACCCAGCCACATGTCGAGACTGCCGGCCAGTCCCGCAAGCCGGTCGGCCAGCGAGATGAAATCATGCCGTTCGACCTCGCTCGCAATCCCTTCGCCCACGCTCCGCAGCTGCCGGCCGAGGCTCTGGAGCACATCGCCGAGCGTGTCGGGCAAGAGGTGCGGGGCGGTGACCCGCCACGGAGAAGCCCCATGTGTCGCGACCTTCGCGCGGACTGCGGCAAAAAAATCCTCGGCGGCCCGTCGGCACCGCAGTACGGCCAGCTCCAGGTCTTTGAGCCCGTAGTGCACGACCAGCCCGCGGTGTGTCCGCTCGTTGTAGAGCTTCGAGAGCACGCGGTCGACGGAGACGCTCGACAGGCCGACACCCAGGTGGTCGCTCGCCACGCTCTCCACCATGTGGGCCTCATCGAAGATCACGACGTCGTAATTGGGCAACAGGCTCGCGCCACCCCGCCGCAGGCTGAGGTCCGAGAAGAACAGGGCGTG
>CAYSPN010000134.1:0-2941 GCA_964432895.1 uncultured Candidatus Kuenenia sp. | reverse complement strand
CGTGGGTGCCGGTTTATCGGGATCCATCGCCGCCAGAGAGGTGGCTCGTCGTGGCAGCAGGGTTCTCCTGGTGGAAAAAGCGGCTTTTCCACGTCGCAAGGTCTGCGGGTGTTTTCTCAACGCGAATGCCCTGGCCAGCCTTTCGCAGCTGAATCTCACCTCCTTGCTGGCCGACAGCCACGCGCCATCGGTGCGAGGCGTCTTCTTTGCCGCAGGCACACGCCAGGCTTATCTCCCACTCCCCACCGGGGCGGCCCTCTCTCGCTCGTGGCTTGATACGCAACTCGCCCGCGAAGCGACGTCGGCAGGCGCTTCCCTCCTGCTCCATACCGAAGCGCATCTGGTCGGAGTCGACCGCGATCGTTGCAGGCTGCGACTGAATCAGGGTGACGCAGCGTGTGAGATTGTGTCGCGCATCGTGGTGGCTGCAGACGGCCTGGCAGGCCGATTGGCGAGAGAAACTCGAGACTGTGTCCAGTCTGTCAACCCTCGCTCACGCATCGGTGTGGCAGCAGCCACGGCTCGTGTGCCGGAGGGCTACCAACCGGGCACGATTCAAATGGTCGTGGGTCGCGAAGGCTACATCGGGGCGTTGCAGGTGGAAGATGGCCATTTGGAACTGGCCGCTGCACTCGACCCCGCCGCGGTCAAGCGGTGGGGCCCTGGGGAAACAGTGCACCGTATCCTGCAACACTCTCCGTTGCCGAGGTTGGAGGGTGTCTGCGAGCTCGAGTGGCACGGGACAAGCCCGCTGTCGCGACAAACGTCGCCCCCCGCAGGACGACGGATTTTCTTCGTAGGCGATGCGGCTGGATACATCGAGCCCTTCACCGGCGAGGGCATGGCCTGGGCGATCGCTTCTGGCGCTGCGGTCGCGGGCATCGCCCATCAAGCAGCCCAGTGCTACTCCGATGACCTGCCGCACCGCTGGATCAGGATGCGAAAGCGATTGCTGCGAGGACGAATGCGTCTCTGCAGTCTCGTGACACAGAGCCTTCGCTACCAACGCCTGACGGAGCTCAACGTGGCGCTGCTGAGTCACGTGCCGTTTCTGGCCACGCCCGTGATCCGGTGGCTCAATCGCCCTCGCCCCTATGCCGCGGTAGAGGCACCGTAGCGACCGCTATTTTCTTGTTCACTCACGGTCTGTCTTCCCATGGCTCATCTCCCGTCCGACCGCACCGACTATCTCCGCACTCCTGCAGCCAAACGGGAGTACAACGAACTGCTGTTTGCCGAGGTGGCGAAACGCTACGATCTGGTCACACGGGCCCTTTCCTTGGGCCGCGATCAGGCCTGGAAACGCGTACTCCTTAACTCGTTGCCAGCGAGCCGTGCTCCCGTCTGCGTGGACCTGGCCTGCGGCACCGGCGACGTGTCGTTCGCCCTGGCTCAGCGCTACCCACAAGGGACAGTCTGCGGCATCGATCTCACACCGGAAATGCTGCAGATCGCACAGGCACGCAATCACCACCCGAACGTCACATTGCAACTGGGCGACATGCACCATTTGCCGTTCCCTTCTGCCAGCATCGACATCGTCACGGGAAGCTATGCCCTGCGGAATGCTCCCTCGCTGACCGTCGCCTTGCAGGAAATTCATCGCGTGCTGCGGCCCGGCGGGACCGCAGCCTTCCTGGACTTCTCGAAATCGCCAAACCGTCTCCTTCAGCGACTCAGCTTTGCGGTGCTCTACCTGTGGGGGTCGTTCTGGGGACTCGTGCTCCATCGCCAGCCGGCCGTGTATGCGTATATCGCCAAATCCCTCTGGCACTTTCCCGACCGCCAGTCGCTCCGCCGAGACCTGTCGCGCGTAGGATTCACGGAGGTCTTCAGCCGGAAGTTCTACTTCGGCACCTTGGAGATCATCACTGTCAGCAAGCCTCCCCTTGAACCGGTGCTCGTCCCACGTGCTTGACTTCTCACGACGGTCCTCCGATGCCGAACTGATGGACTGCCCTCACTCCTCAGAGCAGTTGCTGGGAAACACACTGCGGCAGTTTCGGTGGATCAATCGTCTGTTGACCCCGTGCCACCGTCTGCTGCGGCGCCATGTGCTCGAGCGGATGCGGACCGACCCCCACCGAGCGTGGACGATGCTCGATATCGGCTCCGGGGGCTGTGATCTGGCGATCTGGCTGATCGATCGTTGCCGGCGGGAAGGCATCCGGCTCACCATCACCTGCATGGACCACGATGCTCGTGTCGTGCAGTTCGCCAAGCAACGTCTCGCACGGTATCCCGAAATCGTCTCATTGCATGGCGATGCGCTGACCTTGGCCGAGACGCCTCCGGCAACATGGGACTTTGTCTTTTCGAATCATTTCCTCCACCACCTCAGCACGCCTCAAGTCCGACATTGTCTGCAGCAGGTTGTGGAAGCCTGCCGCGAGCAGTGCATCATGAGCGATTTGGTCCGCAGCCGCTTTTCGTATGCCCTCTACACCGCGGTGGCCAAACTGCTCTTGCGCAACAGCTTTGCCTACGACGATGGCAGGCTCTCCATTCGCAAAGGCTTCACGAAAAGAGAGGCCTTACAGCTCGTCGCAGACCATCCCGTGTTGAGCTCCATGCGCGTGCAGACTGTTTTTCCAGGGCATCTGGTCTTCCTTGGCAACAGCACATCGCGCCGTGATGAGTGACCCCCGGAGTAGGGATGCACAATCTCCTGTCATGTCTCCTACGGACCGCGTTGTGACGTCAGGAGAGTTGACCGGCCGTACGGCCCATCTTCGGCAGGGTAGTCTCTCGGCATGAGCGTGCCGCTTTGCGGTATTGCATCGGAGACATCCCGACGACCGACTTGAAGACATTGCATAGTTGGGGGGCGTGCGTGAATCCTGATCGCATCGAAATGACCAGCAACTTGTCTTCAGTTTCCAAGAGTAGCCGTTTGGCCTCGGCCACCTTCATACGCTGCAACTCGTCATGGATCGTGCGG
>CAYSPN010000133.1:0-3065 GCA_964432895.1 uncultured Candidatus Kuenenia sp. | reverse complement strand
TCCTCGCGCACGATCGCATCCCAGACCTTGGCCTTCGTCCAGTTGGCGAGCGGTGAAATCTTCACCACGTTGAACTTGTGGTCCCAGCCGACAATCGGGGCGGCTGCCCGATCCTGGCTCTGGTCGCGGCGGATGCCGCTCATCCACGCATCGAACCTCGTGAGCACGCGACGAATGACGGCGATCTTGCGGTCGGCGCAGCAACGGTTGGGGTCGGACTGATGCAGTGGACCGCCATGCAACTGCTCGTATTCCTCGACCGTCGTCTCTGGACGCTCCAGCGACACGTCGATGCCATACCGACGGGCGATGCGGTCGCGGAGCTCGAACGTCTCGTTGAACTGGTACCCGGTGTCGAGGTTGAAGACAAACGTCCTCGGGGCGATGGTCGCGAGCCAGTGAATGATCAGGCAGCCTTCTGGACCGAACGCGGTAGCCATCGTCAGCCGCTGTCCATACCGCTCCACCGCCCAGGCAATAATCTCCGGGGGCTCGAGGCCTTCAAGGGCGCGGCTGGCGTGGGCCAGGTCCTCGAGCAGTGCTGGTGACACACCTGTGGAACCCATTTCAATGACGTTCAATCCCATGGCGACTGCCCGCTGACCGGAATGCTGTGGGGAGCCGGAATGCTGCACTGCCTGAATCCTACATAAGTTGCCCAAGCAGCTTAACAATAGGCTCTTGCTCGGGAATTATCGACCCTCCGGCCCGGGGCCGCGTACGAAGAGCCCCTCTAACCGGAAAGTTCCCCGTTTTCCCCCCGTCTGCCGTCCTGCCGGCCCCGGCGGAGGCTTCAGCCAGTCTTTTCGGCGTCCCCCTTTGGCACCGGATCGGAAAAAGGAACAATGCCGAACCGGCAGCGGGCTGTGGATGGCGTTGCCACGAACAGCTTGGGCATTCCCCGTTGGGCAGGAGTCTTCACGCATGGCAAGATCCGTGGCATTGGCGGTCGATCTGGGGGCCTCCGGCGGGCGGGTCGTGTCGGGCGCCTTCGACGGGAGACTGCTGGAACTGGAGGAGATCCATCGCTTCGAGAACGGACCGGTCTCGATGGGCGGTGAACTCGTCTGGGACCTCGTCCGGCTGTGGCAGGAGGTGGTCACCGGACTGCGGGCAGCCGCGGTCCGTCATGGCCACGCGGTGCAGAGCGTCGGCGTCGATACATGGGGCGTCGATTTCTCCTTCCTGACGGCTGACGGCGGCTTGCTGGCCAATCCCGTTTGCTATCGCGATGCCCGCACCCAGGGGATGCTCGCGGTAGCCGAGGCGATCGTGCCCCGCGACGAGATCTTCGCGGCGACCGGGCTGCAGTTCATGGAGTTGAACTCGCTCTATCAACTGCTCGCCCTGCAACGGCAGCACCCAAGCGTGCTGGCGGCAGCCGACCGACTCCTGATGATTCCTGACCTTTTTCACTGGCTGCTCTCGGGAGAGCGATCGAACGAACGGACCAACGCCACGACGTCGCAGTGTTTCGACCCGCGCCGCCGCGACTGGGCGTTCGACATGCTCGATCGGTTCGGGCTGCCGCGGCATGTGTTTGGGCCGCTCGTCGAGCCCGGCGCCGACCTGGGGCCGCTGCGTCCCGAGGTGGCGGCGGAGACGGGGCTGTCGGGCGTGCGGGTCGTGGTGCCCGGCACACACGATACCGCCAGTGCCGTGGCGGCCGTACCGGCGCTCGAGCCACCCTGCAGCCGGCCGGATTGGTGCTACGTGAGTCTCGGCACATGGGCGCTGGTCGGCGCGGAGCTCGACCAGCCGCTCGTCACGCCGGAGTGCCGCGCCCACAACTTCACCAACGAGGGTGGTGTGGGCGGCACGACTCGCCTGCTCAAGAATGTCTGCGGCCTCTGGCTCGTGCAGCAATGCCGCGCAAGCTGGCAGCGGGCCGGCCAGGAATGGAGTTGGGAGCAGCTCACGTCGTTGGCGGCGGAGGCCGCGCCGCTGGCCACGCTCGTCGACCCCAACCACCCGTCGCTCGTGGCGCCAAACGACATGCCGGAGGCGATCCGCAGTCTTGCCCGCACCGCCGGGGAACCGGTCCCCGAGACAACCGGGGCCGTGATCCGCACGGCTCTCGAAAGCGTCGCCGCCGCGGTTCGCAAGACGCTCGAGGAGCTCGACGAACTGCTCGGGCGGCGTGTGGAACGGATCCATGTCGTGGGTGGCGGCGTCAAGAACGCACTCCTCTGCCAGATGATCGCCGATGCGACGAACCGCCCGGTGGTGGCTGGACCTGTCGAGGCGACCGCTATCGGCAACCTGCTCGTGCAACTCATCGCCCGCGATGGGGCCGTCGATCTCCGTGCGGTGCGGTCAGTGGTCCGCGACAGCTTCGAACTTGCCCACTACCAGCCACGGGATGCCGCCCGCTGGCACGCCCGCCTCTGCTAGCGCCGCCCTCGTCCAAGGGGTTCATCCAAGCCCGCAGCGCAAGCAAGGGAAAGCGGACGACAACACGGCGGCCCGCGTCCTACTTCGGCAGGGCGCTGACCACGATCAGCGACACCAGCGACACCACCACGAGGACGGCCGCCCAGAGGGCACGGGCCAGCCAGAGCCGGGCACGCCGCGTGTCCTGTTCGTGCCGCAGACGATCCATCTCCCGACTGCGTTCGACACTGGCCTCCGCCGCCAGCACGAAGAACTCATTGCACTTCGGACAGACTACACGCTGGCCCAGCATCGCCTGGGTCACCTTCAGCACGTGCCCGCGGGGACAGGGAATGTGGAGGGCTTCATCGCGAGCCGCGGCCGGCGTTCTGCAGATAGGGCAGACGTCACTGCCCCCCTCCGACACGCTCGGTCCGCGGTAGCCGCAGATACAAGAGATGGAAGAAACCATGCAGGCAGTCTATCAGGCCGCCCGATGCTGCGAAGCCGGCCTCTTCGTGGCGGTGCCATGCTCGACGTGCACGATCGTATCTGCCAGGGCGAGCGTGCTGGCCCGGTGGGTGATCATGATCACGGTGCGGTTTTCCACGTAGCGAGCCAGCGATTCGTGGATCAGCCGTTCGCTCTCCACGTCGACCTGGCTCGTTGCCTCGTCGAGCACGAGGATCTCG
>CAYSPN010000132.1:0-4062 GCA_964432895.1 uncultured Candidatus Kuenenia sp. | reverse complement strand
ATTAGACCCAGACGCTCTGCGTGGCGCGATCCATTGGCACCACAAGGTGTTCAAGTACAACGGAATTCACGCGGACGTCATTGAGGCATGCCGTAAAGCCGACTGGATAGACGCAACGCAAGGTTGGTGCCGCAAGGGAATACCCAGATCGGCCATAGCCAAAGTTGAATCCACATTTCCTAATTGCGGATTTCACAAAACCCTCCTGCGGTTGGCCAAGGAATATGGCGGCTCAACGCTTGTTGGTGGCTTCAAGGTGATGCGAGGAATCGTAAAGTGGTGACGCGTGTGGGAGTTCTGACCACCCGCTTGCGGCTCTCCAACAGCCACTCCCTCTCCGCCCCCAACGCCTCCGTCCGTTTCTTGAAGGGCCCCAATACAGGCCCACGAACAGGCCCCATGTCAGCCCACTAGTAACCCTCGGCATCTGGCTCCACGTGGCTCGCCCGGGTGATCTGCAACTTCCCGATCTCACGCAGGTCTAACTCTTCGCCATACACACATCGGACATCACCGCCAGCATCCACGACCAACTCCATCTCGCTGGTCATACGGCACCTCCCACATTCCCACGCCTGAGAATGTTCCTGCGGGGCCGATCCACAAGCATTTCTCCGACGCTGGCCTGAATCTGCTCGAAGTCCCGGGCCACCATCTGCCGGAGCCTGACTGAATCCCTGAGTTGCTGCGGCTAGATCCCCGTGATGACCTGCTGGGCTTCTTCCACCAGCATGTCGAGTTCCAGGCTGCTCCTGATGTTGATCCGCTGGAACCGCTCGAAGAACTCCCGGAGGTTTTCCACGGCTGAGTCTCTGAAGACCTTGGGCTGGCCGTCGTGTAGGCCCGTCAGTCGTTCAGGGAGATGAGCCGTGAGCCGCTGGAGTTCCGTCGCGAAGGCTTGTTCAGCGAGTTCAACGGCTGATTCAAACCGCTCACGCACCCGGGCCTGCTCCTGTTGGTAGACCTCGGGGTGCAGGCTCACGGGGTACGCAGGCGGCTCGATGGCTGGATACGTGACTTCCAGATCGAACAGGCCGTCGAGCGTTTGGGGGTAGTCGCTGGCGTTGAAGAGCGTGCCGAGTCTGCGTTCTGCTTCTGACTTCATCGTGTCGTACTGGCCGGCGAGTTCACGGGCCGCTTCTTGGAGCCTCTCGCGGTATGTCTGCATGGTGGTCGCGAACATACCGAGCGAGTTCTGCGGAAGGAGCCGTATGCCAGCCTCCGGGAAAGGCAGCGTCACGGTTCGCCAGTACCCAGAGGCTTCCGACCTGACAGCAGCCACGGCACGGTAGGCGGGATGTTTGAGGTCGAGGATCAGTTTGCTGGCCGACAGGAGTTCCCGATCAGCATGGAACGCTCGGGCGGCTGTCGTGCGCTGCTCCGGGGCGAGGGTCTTTCGAACGCCCAGCCACGTGAAGGCGAGTTTCACGGCCGCCATCGTGGTGCGGAGCCTGTTGGCGGCGGAGCGTTCGAGTTGGGTTGTCGGGGTGTTGGATGGCTGAGTAGTGGCCCGGCTGGTTGTGTGCTGGCCGGTGTCGTGGGATGTGGTGGTTGCTGTGGACATCGTTTCTCCAAGATGATGTGAAAAGAAAGGTGCAACGAGATGCCGAAGGGCCGAGAAAGCGGGATGCCGGAAGTCGAGATGTGGAGAGGGTTCTTCGACCCCGCGCACATCCTCGGCCGTCTGGATTGCTCCCACCCCGGCAACGTGGTCGAGTTCGGCTGCGGCTATGGGCTGTTCACCGTTGAGGCCGCAAAGCGATCCAGCGGCACCGTGTACGCGCTGGACATCGAGCCAGAAATGCTTGCGGCGACGACCGAGGCGACCCGGCAAGCAAGTGTCGGAAATGTTCAGCCGATGGCATGCGACTTCGCGGTCCACGGTACCGGCCTGCCCAGCCAGTCCTGCAACTACGCGATGGTCTTCAACCTGCTGCACATCGACGAACCGGTGGCGCTGCTCCGCGAGGCGTTCCGCGTCCTTTCACCCGGCGGCCAATTGGGAATTATCCACTGGAACGTCGATCCCACAACGCCGAGAGGCCCTTCGATGGACATACGGCCGACGCCAGAACAGTGTCGCCGTTGGGCTGTGGATGCCGGTTTCCGCTTCGTGCGCGAGGAGCCGGGGATCGCCAAGTGGCACTGGGGCTTATTGATGCAGCGGCTGTAGGCGTCTGTCCTCAATTCACCCCGGCTCCCGCACGACTCTCCGCACCCTGCCGCCAAGACTGCTGACAGACTGGTGGCGGCACGGGCTTGGAAAAGTCCTTGGCTGGTGACGCTTTTGGAGGCCTACGGCGCGCGATTGGCCATCGAGGCGACCATGGGGCCGCCTGTCGCCTTGAGCCGGAATCAGAGGTCAAAAATCCCGGACGAACCGCAGGCTTCTACCGGGCTGGGGGCGATGCCGAGAGGGGTACCCCATGTATAGATAGAAGAGAGGAGAAGAGAATGAAGATATATAGAAGAGATAGAACCGGTTCAGCATTGGTGTCGATGGACGTCGGCATACGTGCTGAACTGCGGTCGGCAGAAATGTCGATGTTGGTGCCCGGCTGCTGGTCCTCAGGGACGCTGCCGCGGGGGCGATGGGAGGTCGTACGGCTGAAGTGGGGACATCCCCCTGCGGCCCCTGTTTCCGACGAAAAGCCCTTTAATGCACCCATTCGTTGCCCTGTCGGTGGCCTCAAATTACGCTCATTTCGTCATGTCCGGCGTCGGCCTCCAGTTGGTGATCAAGGACACTGGTTTGGCCGATGAACCAGAGACATCAACCGGAGGCCCTCATGCGATGGCTATTTTCCCGTTTTGCCAAGCCCTCCCGCCGTCGTGGTGTTCGTCGCCGCGAGGTGTTCGCCGCCCAGTTCAATGGCGGCCAGAGTGCGGCTGCGGCGTGCAAGAGCATCCACCTGGGCTGCGATGTGCTGGAGCGGAGGATCGTGCTAACGGCGTCACCGCAGGGCGACTTCGTGTTCTCGCAGGGAACGATCACGGGCTACACGGGCACCGGTGGCGCGGTCGAAATTCCGTCGACGATCGGGGGGGTGCCCGTCGCGGTGATTGGCTCAGGAGCTTTTCAAAACAATAGTACGATCACCAGCCTCGTGATTCCCGACAATGTCACTCTGATCTACGACAAAGCGTTCCAAGGAATGTCGTCGCTCGAAAGTGCGAAGATCGACAATGGTGTCACGTATGTCGGCGACAGCGCGTTCCAGAACAACTCCAAGCTGGCGACGGTGTCGTTTGGCAGCCGCGTTAAGACTATTGGGGCCAGCGCATTCGATGGCGCCGGCCTGACAGCCGTAACGATCCCGGGCACTCTCAGGAGCATCGGGAACCAAGCGTTCGGCAACAACGCAGCGCTGACGAGGGTCAGGTTCGTTGGCAACGCACCAAACGTCGGCACCGACGCCTTTGCCGGCGCGGCGGCTGGTGCGAAGGCCATCCGTGCTGCGAGCCTCACGGGCTACGGCCGTTACGGCAGCATCTGGAAGAACCTGATCGTGACTCCACCGGGCCGGATCGCGGCACCAAACGTGAAGGCGAGCACGGCGACCCTTTCACAAGATGCGTCCCGGATCACCATCAGGGGTACAGGTTTCGTTGCGGGTGTCCCGTCGGCGAACACGGTGATGTTTGACAATGGCGCAGTCGGCTCCGTGACCGTGGCGACTGCGACGTCGCTGACGGTGAGCATCGATACGCCGCCATCCAAAACCGGGCCTCTGAAGGCCACCGTGACGACGAACATTGGCGGTTCGAGCGGCAGGCCGAAGCAGGTGGCGACGTGTCGCGGCGAAGCCCCGAGGTTTTTGAGCGCTTTCTGGGGACTCGATGACGGGATGCCGCAGCAGATCTGCCCGGACGCAACCGCGTGCGATGGCATGCCGATCACCTTCTCCTGGCTCATCAATCCAGCATCGATTGACCCCGCCGACTTCAACGTGATCCGCAGCGACGGAACAGTCACCGTGCCGGCGTTTGCCACGCTCCGTCCTGCCAATGAGTCGAATGAGACGCAGACGATCCTGCTGACCGGCGATTTCGGGGATGCTG